>NZ_JBGWAB010000024.1:0-82642 GCF_041862025.1 Streptomyces sp. AB3(2024) | reverse complement strand
GCCGAGGTGCGCGCCGCGGCCGCCCCCGCGGGCGTCTACGTAGGACGGCCGGCCTCGACGCGGCAGCCGCTGGTCGTCACCGCCGGCTGGGCGGGCGCGGAAGGCGCCGTACGCGACGTGGAGGCGGGCCGGACCACCGCCGAGGGCACCTACCTGGCGCCCTGGCTGTTCACCGCCCCGCTGCTCTCCCCCGGCGCGGGCCAGCTGATCCCCCTGCGGTACGCGCCGAACGGCCCGGCCGCCGTGGAGTACCTGACGGCGCTCGGCGCCCGCCTGCCGGGCGAGCCGCCCACCGCCTCCGGGTACGAGGCCTGGCGCCTGGCGCGCGGCACGTCGGGCCCGGCGCCCGCCCGGCTGTACGCCACCGCCGTGCTCTACGTGCCCGGCAGCGGCGGCTCCGGCGGCCACCACCACGAGGGGGCGACGAGCTGGCTGCCCAGCGGAATGATCGTCCCGGTGGCGAACCTCGGCACGGCCTGACCCCTCCCCGCCTGACCCCTCCCCCTTCCCCGTAGGAGCACGGACTCATGACGGAAACAGTCGCGCCGCCGGTCCGCACCGCGCGGACCGCCCGGCCCGCCGCCAAACGCCCCGAGGGCCAGTGGGCGCTGGGCGAACGGGAACCGCTCAACGCCAACGAGGAGTTCAAGCAGGCCGAGGACCCGCTGCTGGTGCGCGAACGCATCGAGCGGGTCTACTCCCGCGAGGGCTTCGCCTCCATCGACCCCGACGACCTGCGCGGCCGGATGCGCTGGTGGGGGCTGTACACGCAGCGCAAGCCCGGCATCGACGGCGGCAGGACCGGCTCGCTGGCCCCGGAGGAGCTGGAGGACGAGCACTTCATGATGCGGGTGCGCAGCGACGGCGGCACCCTCGACGCCGCCCAGCTGCGGGCGATCGCCGACGTCTCCGTGCGCTTCGCCCGCAACACCGCGGACGTCACCGACCGGCAGAACATCCAGCTGCACTGGGTGCGGATCGAGGACGTGCCCGCGATCTGGCGGCGGCTGGAGGAGGTCGGCCTGTCGACGACGGAGGCCTGCGGGGACTGCCCGCGCGTCATCGTCGGCAGTCCGGTGGCCGGGGTGGGCGCCGACGAGGTCCTCGACGCGACCCCGGCCGTACGGGAGATCGCCGCCCGGTACATCGGCGACCCGTCGCTGTCGAACCTGCCGCGCAAGTACAAGTCGGCGGTGTCCTGGCTGCCGGACGTCCCGTACGAGATCAACGACCTGGCCTTCCTGGGCGCGGTCCACCCGGAGCACGGGCCGGGCTTCGGCATGTGGGTGGGCGGCGGTCTGTCGACGGTGCCGATCCTGGCGCGGCACGTGGGCGTGTGGGTGCCCCTCGACGAGGTCCCGGACGTGTGGGTGGCGGTGGCGCGGCTGTTCCGCGACTACGGCTACCGGCGGCTGCGCGGACGGGCCCGGCTGAAGTTCCTGATCGCCGACTGGGGCGTGGAGAAGTTCCGCCGGGTCCTGGAGGAGGAGTACCTGGGCCGGCCGCTGCTGGACGGGCCGGCCCCCTCGCTCCCGCCGGCCCCGATCGACCACATCGGCGTACACCCGCAGAACGACGGCCTGTCGTACGTGGGCGCGGCGCCGGTCGCCGGCCGCCTCTCGGGGACGCGGCTGGCCGCGCTGGCCGACCTGGCCAAGGCCCACGGCAGCGGCCGGGTCCGGCTGACCCCGTACCAGAAACTGCTGGTCCTGGACGTGGCCGACCCGGAGCCCCTGGTCGCGGAGCTGGCGGAGATCGGCCTCCAGGCCCGCCCCTCGCCGTGGCGCCGGAACACGATGGCCTGCACCGGGATCGAGTACTGCAAGCTGGCGATCGTGGAGACCAAGGAGCGGGCGGCGACCCTGGTCGCGGAACTGGAGAAGCGCCTGGCGGGAGAGGACGTGGGCCTGACCGTCAACCTCAACGGCTGCCCCAACTCCTGCGCCCGTACGCAGGTCGCGGACATCGGTCTCAAGGGCCAGCTGGTCGCCGACGAGGACGGCCGGCAGGTGGAGGGCTTCCAGGTCCACCTGGGCGGCAGCCTGACCCTGGCGGCGGACCAGGAGGGCGGCTTCGGCAAGAAGCTCCGCGGCCTGAAGACGACGGCCGCCGACCTCCCGGACTACGTGGAACGCCTGACCCGCGCGTACCTGGCGGGGCGCACGGACGCCGCGGAGTCCTTCACGTCCTGGGTCACCCGCTGCGACGAATCCGCCCTGACGTAACGCCGCCGCCCGGCCGCGGGACCGCTGCGCGGGGCTGGTCCCGGGCAAAGGGACCGGGCCGGGCCCGCGGTGGCGGGGCCCGGCCCGGGTGGGGGGTGACCAGGGGGGTCAGGAGGAGGCGGTGGCGAGTTCCTCGGCGAGGGCTTCGCGGATGACGGCCGCGCTGCGGTCCACGTCCTCCTCCGTCGTACGCCAGTTGACGACGGAGATCCGCATCGCGGCCCGGCCCTCCCACACCGTGCCGCCGAACCAGCAGACGCCGCTCTCCTGGATCCGCGCGATCACGTTCCGGGTGACCTGGTCGTCGTCGCCGAAGCGGACCAGCAGCTGGTTCAGGACGACGTCGTTGAGGAGTTCCACCCCCTCGACGCCGGCCAGGTGCCCCTCGAAGCGCCGTACGTGCGCGCAGCAGCGTTCGACGAGGTCCGCGACCCCCGAGCGGCCCAGGGAGCGCAGCGCGGCCCAGACCGGCAGGCTGCGGGCGCGCCGGGAGAAGTCGGGCACCCACTCGATGGCGTCGCGTTCGCCGTCGGTGCCGGGCGGGAGGTACCCGGCCCGTTCGTTGAGCATGGCGGCCCGGTGCGCCTCGGGGTGGGCGATGACCACGATCCCGCAGTCGTAGGGGACGTTGAGCCACTTGTGGGCGTCCAGCGCCCAGGAGTCGGCCCGCTCCACGCCCTCGACGAGGGGGCGCAGGCGCGGGCTGGCGGCGGCCCACAGGCCGAAGGCGCCGTCGACGTGTACCCAGGCCCCGTAGCGGTGCGCGATGTCGCAGACCTCGCCGACCGGGTCGATGGCACCGGAGTTGACGTCGCCGATCTGCGCGCAGACGATGACCGGCCCGTCCAGGGCGGCCAGGGTGCGCTCCAGTTCGGCGGGGATCATGCGGCCCTTGTCGTCGACCGGCACGTTGCGGATGCGGGCGGTGCCGAAGCCGAGGTAGCGGGCGGCCAGGTCGATGGTCATGTGGTGCTGGGCGCCGGCGACGATGGCCACGTCGGGCGCGCCTCCCAGGCCTTCGCGCTCCACGTCCCAGCCGGCCTCGGCGAGGAGTTTGTGGCGGGCGGCGGCGAGCGAGGTCAGGTGGGCCATGGTGCAGCCGGTGGGGAAGCCGACGGAGGCGTGCGCGGGCAGGCCCAGGAGTTCCAGGACCCACTGCGCGGCGACGTCCTCGGCCACGGCGATGGCCGGTGAGAGGTTGTAGAGGCTGGCGGTCTGGTCGTAGGCGGCGACGAGCCAGTCGGTGGCGATGGCCACGGGCAGGGTGCCGCCGGTGACGTAGCCGAAGTAGCGGGGGCCGTTGGCGGTGGGGATGCCGCCCTCGGCGACGGCCCGGCCGATGAGTTCGATGGGGTCGGTCGCCGCACCCGGCCCGGCGGGCAGCGGGCCACCGAACATTTTCAGCAATTGTTCGGAACCGGCAGTGGCACCGACCGGCCGATCGGCGAGACCCGCCAGATATTCGGTGGCCTGCTGATAGGCCAATGCGAGAGGCGCACTGTCTGCTGTGGTCATAGTACTAACCTAGGGCGCGGGCACTGACGTACGACTGACGAATATGGCCGGAACAACCGGTTACCCGGACTCCGTGGACTTCACGGGCCGTTGGACTGTATTACTTTCTCCTGTGGCCCGGTCCGACCGGCGGGCCGCCCGTGCCGAGCCATGAGACATGAGGAGTCCCGATGTCCGACGAGCAGACACGCAAGGTTATCGACCAGTTCAACCAGGCATTCCAGCAGCACGACCCCAGCCTGCTGAAAGACCTCCTCGCCGAGAACTGCCGGCTGGAGAACTCCGGCCCGGCTCCCGACGGCTCCAAGCACGTCGGGTACGACGAATGTCTGCAGTTCTGGAGCGCCATCGCGGGCAACGAGGGAATGACCTTCGAGGTGGAGGAGGTCTGGACGGCCGGCGAGCGCGCGGTGTGCCGCTGGACGCTGCGCTGGGGCGGCGGTCCGCAGGACTTCGTGCGGGGTGTGAACGTGACCCGCCTCGAAGGCGGACTGATCGTCGAGAGCTTCGGTTACGTCAAGGGCTGACCCATGTGAAAAGGGAAAGGGAGGGGGCCAGGGCCGAATCCCGCCCGGGCCCCCTCCCATACGCGCTTCCGCGCCCATTTCCCGCCGGTGTCAGCCCAGGTGGGAGACGATCATCACCCAGTCCTCCAGCGCCTTGGTGGCGTGGCCCTTGCCGTGCGTGTCCTCGACCAGCTGGGTGTTGCCGGGTACGAAGGTGCGCCAGGTGCCGTCGCTGACACCGCACTCCATCCTGCCGCTGACCAGGGTCATGATCTGGCGGCGCGGGGCCGGGTGGAAGTCGCCGAACCACCCGGCCGGGATGTAGAGGTAGACGGCCTGCTTGGCCGGCACGCCCTCGGAGACGAACAGCGAGGGCGCGGGCGGGGCGAAATTCACCGCCGTCACCTCCAGCGTCTCGTCGATGAAATGCGATTCCCCGCTCTCGTCGGCGTACAGACGCGATACGGCAATCTTGGCGGTCTCGGCGCTCACGGGAACTCCCCTGGTACCAGATTAGAAGTGGCTCGATCACCTTCGACTATCCCAGTCTCCACTGATCGCCCCCTGACCGGTGCCCGTATTCCCTTCTCAGATATCCATCAGCACGGTGTCAGCCGTCCCGTGCCAAGCTGATGTCACAGAAAGGCCGAGGAGAGGTTCCCAAAGCGGCCCAATGGGGTCCGGAATATCGCCGGACGGGCTCTGCCCACGCAGGTTCGAATCCTGCCCTCTCCGCAAGGTGCTCATCCCAGGCACGCGCATCCCGATCCGGTACCAGGGGTGCGCGTGTCTTTGGCATGAGGGGCCCGCACCCACCCGCAGCGGTGCGCGGGGCCCGCGAGCGCCTCCCCTTCGTCCCCGGACCCGCGACGCGCGACGCGCGGAGCGGGCGCGGCCGGCCGGCATCCCGCCCGCCGGCATCCCGCCCGCCCCGGGCCCTTGCGCCCGTGGGTCCCGTCGACGGATCCGCACCCACTTCCCCATCTCCGGCGCGACCCGAACAGGCGTCGTTTTCCGAGCGACCCCGAGAGACATGGAGACGCAGTTGCCCAGCACCGACAACCACACCGTGCCCACGATCCGCAGGACCGACGCCGCCGCGCTCGTGGAGGAGGTCTCCTCCTGGCTGACCGTGGACGCCGACGAGATCGACGCCAAGTTCCTGGGCGAGCGCCCGCGCGTCGTCGAGGCGGTCGGCGAGATGAACTCCGCCGCCGTCACCGGCCCCGACCGGGCCGACGCCCACTACCACCAGCAGCTCCTGCTGTCGCGCATCTACCAGACGGTGATGCAGATACCGGACCAGCCGACGGCCGAGGGCTCGGTGCTGCTGCACGAGGTCACCCGGTTGCTGGAGAACGCCACCCTGGCCGCCGAGGACGCCCATCTGGAGCCCGGCCTCCTGGAGTCGGCGCCCACCGAGCCCAAGCAGTTCCTGTCCTGGCTCAAGCAGCTGGTGCGCAAGCACCGCGCCTTCAAGCACCCCTACTACACCGACTTCATCAACCGCGAGGCGCGGGAGGAGGACCTGCGCACGTACGTCATCCAGGAGTCGCTGATCGACGGCCGCTTCGACGACTTCCTCGCGATGATGCAGATCGGCACGGCCGGGGCCAGCAAGATGGAGATCGCCGGGAACTACTGGGACGAGATGGGCAACGGCGATCCCGAGGCCGTGCACACCCACCTCTTCAACAAGATCTACGAGGTGTTCGACGTCCGCACCGAGGACCTCGAAGCCGCCATGACCACCACCGACCTGCACTCCGGCAACCTCGCGGTGCTGCTGTGCCGGTACCGCCATCTCTACCCGGAGGCGGTCGGCTTCCTCGGCATGACCGAGTGGCTGGCCCCGGACCGGTTCCGCAACGTCGTCCGGGCCTGGGAGCGCCTGGGCCTGCCCGAGGTCGGCATCACCTACCACCGGCTGCACATCACCATCGACTCGCAGCACGCGGCGGGCTGGTTCCACAACGTGGTCATCCCGAGCGCCGACACCGCGTACATGCGCCGCGGCATCGCCCGGGGCGCCCTGTGGCGGGCCAACTCCTCCGCCCGGCACCTCGACGAGCGCCTGGACCTGGCGCGGCCCGCCACGGAACGGGCCGCCGCCGAGCGCACGCCCGTCGCCGCGGGCTGAGCCGTGCCGACGGGTGCGCACGGGCTGCGCGAGCACGGCTTCGCGCCGGTCGTCCTGCCGCCGGTCCCGGCGGCGGTCACCGCGGGCTTCCGCGACCACCCGTACCGCACGCTGCGGCTGCGGATGTCCTGGACGGCGGACGACGACTGGCTCTTCCAGTACGTCCCGCCGTCCGGGGCGCCCGGCCCCGGCGGCGGTCCGGTACGCGACCTCGCGGACCGGCGCCTGGCGGCGGGGCTCGGCTCCCTCCTGCGGCGCACGCTCAGCGGTCCGTGGCTCGACGTCCACGCCGACTGGCTGATCGCTCTGCACCGCATCCGGACCGTCGCCCCGGCGGGCACGACGGTCCGGGTGGAGACGCCCGAACCGCCGTCTCCGGAATGCGAGTTCACCCTCCTCGCGCTCCTGGGCCGGGAGGGGGAGGGCAGCCTGCGCTCCCGCCTCTACGGCCCGGGCGGGGCCTCGGCACCGCTGCTGGAGGCCGCGCCACGGCCCGGGCAGGGCCTTCTACTCGACCGGCGCACGGTCACCGACGACCTCCACGAACTGCTGGCCGGGCCCGACGGCCCGGTGACCCAGGACCTCCTGACCGCCCACCTCTCCCCGGCCGCCGGCCCGGTGGCCTCGGCCCTGCGCATCCGCCCGATGCTGGTCCGCGGCCCCGCCGGCACCCTGATCCACACCCGCCCGGCCCTGCGCTGACCGACACCCGACCCCCTCCCTCCACCCGGCGGGAGGGGGTCACCCCTTCTCACCCAGCGCGTTCCGCAACCAGTCCAACGGGCCCTGCCCCAGCAGTTCGTCGGCGAGCCGCCGCCCGGTCTCCGTCGTCAGCCGCCCCCGGCTGTTGTCGACCCACCGCTGCGCGGCGGCGTAGCCCTGCGCCCGGTACTCGATGCCCTGGAGCATGCACTCCAGCTTGTCGGCATCCCGCGCGCAGACCGCCTCCGGCGAATCCCCGGCCTCGTACTCGGCGACCAGCTCCCGGATCGCCGAGGCCAGCACGTCGGGCATGCCGGCGGTCTGATCGGCCGTCACGGCCCGCGGGTCGCCCGCCGGCGCGTACCGCTTCCCGAGGTGGTTGACGTCCCCGGTCCGGCTCTCCTGCGTGTCGTGCCACACGGCGAGGAACGCGGCCCGCGCGGGGTCGGCGCCCTCCAGTTTCGCGATGACCGAGGCGATCAGCGAGGTCCGCCACGAGTGCTCGGCGACGCTCTCGGGCTGCTTGACACCGGCCATCCACCAGCCCGTACGAGCCGTGTTCTTCAGCGTCCCCGCCTCGTAGAGGAACCGTGCCACCGCGGACAGGTCGTCAGCCACGTCTGTTCTCCTTCTCACGCCTCGATCGCGTCGAGCGCCAGGCCCCACGGGTACGGCCGTTTCTCCCCGGGCGCATTCGGCTCGAAGCCGTCCGGTCCGTACAGCACCCGGACTCCGGCCGTACGGAGGGTCTCCAGCGACAGCGGCAGCTGGGGGTGCTGAGCGTACGCCGAGTTCACGCACGGCATCATCGTCATCGGGATGCCCTTGCCGATCCCCTCGGCGACGAACCCCACGAGCCACGTGTCGGTGATACCGAGGGCCCACCGGTTGATGGTGTTCGTCGTCGCCGGGGCCACGAGCACCGCGTCCGCCGGCGGCCACACGTCCGGTTGGCCGGGCCGCTTGTAGCGCGAGCGCACCGGATGCCCCGTCAGGGCCGCCAGCCCGGGCAGGCTGTCCTCAAGCCAGTCGGCGGCCGCGGGGGTGAGGCCCAGGCAGACGTCCCACCCACGGCGCTGGGCCTCCTCGACCACACCTGCGACCTCAAAAACCGGCGGGGCCGCCGAACACAGCAGGTACAGGGTCCTCGTCGTCATGACGCCCGAGCCTATGCAATCGCCCCTGGTACGGGTGGAGTCGGGAGCGTCAGGAGGGCGGCAGGAGCATGGCGTCGTAGAGCGGGGATTCAGGGGCGTGCTTGATCCGGCCGATGACCTGGTAACCCCAGCGCGGATACGCGGATCGGGCCGGCTCGTTGTCGATGATGCAGGTCAGCGTGGTCCACGGCTCGGCTCGACCGGCCACCATCTCATCGTGCAGGGCCCGGCCGATGCCCCGGCCGGTGAACTTCGGCAGGACCATCAGCTCACGCAGCCAGAACACCTTCCCGGCCTCGGCCGCGTCGAGGACGTCTCGGGGAAGCCGATCGGTGAGGGCGGCCCACCAGGGTCGTTCCGGCGTGAGGGTGACGCCGTGGACGTATCCGACGAGAGCGCCGTCGTCGAGATGGCCGGTGACGACCTCGAAGCCCGGCATGTCGAAGGCGGCCGTGAGCCGCTCACCGTACGTCTCCACCGAGAAGAAGGAGTCACCGGTGTACGGGGGGACGTCGTACACCTCGGCATACACGGCGAGCAGTTCACCGGCGATGGCACGGGCCGCCTCGGGAGCGTACCGGGTGAAGGTGAGCTGTGGCGCGGTGCGATGGGTCATACGGTTCCTTCCGTGCTCGCGCTAGGCGATCTGCGCGGCGATCAGGTCAGCTGTCTCCCGGGCCGACGGGCTCGGATTGCCGTGGAGCCGGTCCTTGACCAAGGTGAGTTGGCGCCGGTTGCGTGTGGAGGACTGTCCCGCCTGGATGAGACGCAGCGACTCCCTCGCCGCTTCGGCGGTACGGTCGAGTTCATTGGCCTGGACAGCCGCATCGGCCAGCCGGGCGAGGCACATCCCCCGGTTGCGGGAGTGCTCGATGTCCTGGAGGGCAGCGGACCGGTCGAGGAGCCGGACCGCACGCTTGTACTGGCCGAGATCGGAGCGGCACATGCCCTCCAGGCAGACCAGTTCGGCCTCGTTGAGGAAGCGGGTCCACTCGGGATCGCAGACACTCACGCCCTGGTCGAAAGCCTGCCAGGCCCGCTTGATCGCATGCGAGGCGTTCATCTCGTCGCCCAGCCGTGCGTAGCCCTGGCCCAGTCTGATCGCAAGGAGCGCACCCACCCGAGCGGGCGCGTCCCACCGGGCCGCGTGACGCTCGGCGGTGCGGACGAAGCGGATGGCCTCGCGTGGCTTGCCGAGGTCGACGCACTGGCGGGCCATGTTCGACAGGGTGCGGGTCGCCAACGGGTCGTCGCCCGAGATCATCGCAGTGTTCAGGGCCTCGGAGAAGTACACCCTGGCTTCGGTCTGCTGCTCGGCGTCGTAACAGAACCACCCCAGTGACGTGGTGAGCTGCCCGGCGATCGTGTGGAGGTCCTTGCCGACGTCATCGGTGTAGACGCCGTGGTCTATCACGTGGTGGACCCAGGACAGGTGCATCTTGGCCGTGCGCCAGAGCCGGTCCCCGCCGAAGCGCTGGTCGATGGCGTCGAGGTCCGTGGCGGTCTCGGCCAGAAGCTCGATTTCGTCCCGGCCGATGCGGAGTTCGGTGGCGGCACGGGCGGATGAGGGGCTGAGCCAAGGCAGGCCGATCACGGCCGCGCCGGCCCCCAGGGCTGTTCGGCGATCCACAGGGGGGATCATCTCCCGGGGTCCCGGCAGGCTGTCAAACACCCCTCCCCGGCTCCCGAGGAAGCCCAGGGCCTCCGGGCCCCGGCCGAACGCGGCCCGCAGCGCGGTGGCCTGGTCCGGGCGCGGCCACGGGGGACTCTTCGACTCCCACGCACGGTAGGTTCGCACGCTGATCGCGTACCCGGCCCGGCCGAGGACCGCGGCCCCGGCCTTCGAGATCTCCTCCGCAGCCTTCTCCTGGGAGAACCATCCCTTCGCGGTTCTGGCCGCGAACAGCATCTCGTTGGCGGGGGTCCGCATGACATCGCTCCTGTCGTAGGGCCGTGACACAACGTAGGCGAGCCGGGCCGTCCCGTGCGCGTCGTACCGTCTTTTCCTTCCGATCGAGGCCGACGGTGCCGCCGAACTGCCGTTGGACTTCCGCTCTGCCACCTCGCAGGTCAGCTCCTCCGGGAAGAGGCTGGAGCAACCAACCGCTGACGACCTCAGGGAGCACCACCATGGACCCCGGCGAGACACAGACGATCGAGGGCCTCATCGCCCGCGCGATCGTGCCCTACTCGGACCGGCCGGACGCCGAGGCCGTCGCCCGTCTCATCGACGATCTGATCACCCACGGGCAGGCGCTCCACGCCCAGGTGACCGCGATCCCCGGCGCCCAGCGGACGGAGCGCGCCGGGGCGGCCCTGGCAGAGTGGTCGTACTTCGTCGACGCCGGGCCGACGGGACGCGGCGACCACGCCAACTGGAACCACGCCCGGGCCCTCGCCCGCATTCTGCGGAACCTCCACTCCACGCGCGCCGAACAGTCGAGCAGGGCTCGGTGACCGAGCGGCTGCGTCAGGTCCTCTACGTGCTCATCCTGCTCGGCGCGCTCGCCGTCATCGTTGTCGGCACCCGCTGACCCGCACCTTCCCGCACAGAACAGAGGCGCCGTCTTGATCGTGAGCTTCTTCGCGACACGCGGTGCGGCGGAGCGGGATCATTCGGTGTCGAGGCCGTCGATCAGGCGGTTGAGGAAGCGGGTGAACGTGGCTTCGGGGGTGAGGGGGCGGGCGGGGGCGGCCAGGACTTCCGCGAGTTCGGGGTGGCGGCCGTCCGCGGCGACAGCGGCGAGGTAGCGGGCTTCGGCCGCGACCCGGTCGGGGGACTGCAGGGCTGCGGCCCCCGCGATCTCATGGGTGACGTGCCCGGCCACGAACGCGGTGAGTTGGGCGAAGACCTCCAGCTTCGCCGCCCCGTCCAGCCCGCTGGGCCGCAGGGCGGCGAGCGCGCGTTCCAGGAAGGCCAGGGTGTTGGGGCCGGGGGTGCGGCGGCCGGCCAGAGCGGCGGGCAGCCAGGGGTGTCGCAGCATGTGGGCGCGCTGGAGGTGGGCGATGGCCTTCAACTCCGCGCGCCAGTCGCCGGTGGGCGTGTGCGCGGTCGGCAGTTCGCCGGTGACGTGGTCGACCATCAGTTCCAGCAGCGTCTCCTTGTCGGGGGCGTAGCTGTACAGCGACATGGCGCCGGCTCCGACCTCCGCGGCGACCCTCCGGATGGTGACCGCTTCGAGTCCCTCCGCGTCCGCCAGGGCGACGGCTGCCGCCGTGATCGCCTCCCGGCTGTAGGCGGGCTTGCGGCCCCTGCGGGGCCGGGTGGATCCCAGCCAGAGCTGCTCGGGGTCGACGACCGGGGCGCCGGCCTCTCCTGTACGGGGCATGTTCCGCGTTCCCTCCATGATCCAAACATGAGCTATTCTCGTACATCGTACGGATAAAGAGGAGGGGAACCATGGCAACACGCACGCACGGTCCTGCGACGAGGCCGACCTGGACACCGCCTTCCGGCAAGCCGCCGCTGACCTCACGGATCATGAGGGCGACCTGGCGCGGCCTCCCGGCCAAGCGGCACGATGTCGGCTGGGAGCCGGGGCTGGCGGTGCCGGCCGCCGACGGCAGCCCGCTGATCACGGACCACTACTTCCCGCGCGCCGAGGGCGACTTCCCCACCCTCCTGGTGCGCTCGCCGTACGGCAGGGGCCTGCCGTGGTCCCCCATGTACGGCGTGCTCTTCGCCGAACAGGGCTTCCACGTGGTGCTGCAGAGCTGCCGCGGCACCGGCGGTTCCGGCGGCGCGTTCGACCTGTGGCGCAACGAGGCCGCCGACGGCCGGGCCACGGTGTCCTGGCTGCGCGAGCAGCCCTGGTTCGACGGAACGCTGGGCACCGTGGGACCCAGCTACCTGGGCTACGTGCAGTGGGCCCTCGCCTCGGACCCGCCGCCGGAGCTGAAGGCGATGGTGGTGCAGGTGGGCCTGCACGACCCGCACGCCCTGTTCCACGCGAACGGCGCCCTCAACCTGGAGACCACCCTCGCCGTCGGCGCGGGCATGACCTACCAGCACCAGGGCATGGCACCGTTCGTGAAGGCGACCCTGCGCCTGCAGCGACGTCTGGGCGAAGCCACCACCGCGCAGCCGCTGCGCGGGGCGCACGCCTCGGCCCTCGGGGGCGAAGTGCCCTGGCTGGACGAGGTGATGACGCACCCGGACGCCGAGGACGCGTACTGGGACGGCGCCTCCATGGGTGAGGTGGCGGAGCGGCACGCCGTGCCCACGAGCCTGATCACCGGATGGCACGACGCGCTGGCCGACCAGACGTTCGAGCAGTACGACCGGCTGCGTCGGGCCGGGTGCGAGACCTCCCTGCTCGTCGGCCCCTGGACCCACACCTCCGCGCTGCAGCAGGGGTGGCCCGAGGTGTTCGCCGAGAGCCTCACCTGGCTGCGGGCGCACCTGTGCGGCGATCGCTCCGGCCTGCGTCCCACGAGGGTGCGCGTGCACGTCGGCGGCGAGGACGACTGGCGGGACATGGAGGACTGGCCGCCGGCAGCGGTCGCCGGCCCGTGGTTCGCCACCGCGCAGAAGGACCTCACCCGGCAGGCTCCCGCGGGATCCGCACCACTGGTGTCGTTCCGGTACGACCCGAGCGACCCCACACCCTCCCTCGGCGGCCCGCTGCTGTCCCGTTCTGCCGGTTCCCGCGACAACCGCACCCTGGAGGCCCGGGACGACGTACTGACGTTCACCAGCCCCCCGCTGACCGAGCCCCTGGACGTCCTCGGCCCGGTCTCCGCGCGGTTGGGCGTCTCCACGGACACCGGTCACGCCGACGTCTTCACCCGCCTGTGCGACGTGGACGCACAGGGCCGCTCCGTCAACATCTGCGACGGGCTGGGCCGACTGAGGACGGACGGGCAGGAGCCGTCGCAGGTCACCGTGCCGATGAGCCACACGGCCCACCGCTTCGCCGTCGGTCACCGCATACGCTGGCAGATCAGCGGCGGCGCCCATCCGCGCTACGCCCGCAATCCCGGCACCGGGGAGTCGCCGATGGACGCCACCACCTTCGCACCGGTGCGCATCACGCTCCACGAGGGCTCGGCGCTGATGCTCGCGACACCCGCCGACGGTTCCGGGTCCGGCCCGACCGAGAACGGCTGACGGGCCGGACCCGACGGGCGGCCGCTCAGACCACCCCCGCCTCGCGCAGCAGTTCGTCCAGGCGGGTGAGGTCCTCGTCGCAGAGGCGGGCTGCGTCCAGGTCGTCGGGGGCGGCGGCGCAGGTCTGGAAGCGGTCCACGACCAGCAGGCCCTGGGTTTCGATCTCCTCGGGGGTCGGCATCTCGGGGTTCCTCCTCAGACCGCGTTGCAGGCGCGGAAGACGTGGACCAGCGCGGGCAGGCTGGCCCGGTGCTGGAAGGCGATGTACTCCGGCAGGACGGCGGAGGGCGCCCACTTCTGCTTGTACTCCAGCTGCGTGCGCGCCGGGTAGATGTGCGCGCCGTGCTCCCAGAGGTGCTCCATGAACCAGTGGAACCCGAGGCTGTGGCCCGGGAACTGCGGGGCCGTCAGGGAGGTGAAGGGCGTGAAGCCGAAGTGCAGCCAGCGGGTGCCCTCGGCGGTGAACACGTCGATCGCCGCCTTGTTGAGGGCCTCCATCACCCCGGGCGGGGAGTCGGGCTGCCGGCGGCTCAGGTCGTGCATCCAGCCCGGCTGGGGTCCGTACACCGGGGCGTAGGAGACGTAGCCGATCAGTTCGCCGTCGCGGACGGCGGCGAAGAGGCGGCGCAGGTGCTGGTAGCGGCCGCCGGTCTGGCCGACGAGGAACTCCAGCGGTTTGACGCCCTCGCCCTTGGTGGAGAGCCAGGCGGTGTCGAGGGCCGCGATCTGGTCGGCGTAGTCCTCGTAGGGGACTTCCCTGATCTCCAGGCCGCTGCGCAGCGCCCGCGAGATCTTGTTGCGCAGCTGCATGAACTTCGTGCCGGCCAGGGTGAAGGTCTCCAGGTCGACGGCGTACGAGGCGCCCATCTGGTTCACGGTGAAGCCCTGGTCGACGTAGACGTCGGCGTCCGCGCCCTGGAGCTGTACGGAGACGATCTCGCGGCCCTGCTCGGCGGCGAAGGCGACGAAGCCCGCGAGCAGGCGGGCGCGGGGGCCGTCCGGTCCGGCGGGTTCGAAGGGGGCGAAGGGGCCGCCGAACTGCACCAGGTAGCGGCCCACCGGACGGTAGACGATCACCCCGGGCACGTCCGGCGACCGGAAGTAGCTGTTCCCGTCACTGAAGGCGAAATACGCGCTGGGATTTCCCGCGTCCGCGTACCGCCGGATGGCGTCGAGCGCGACATCCGTCTCCAGAATTGCTGCGGTCATTTCAGATCCATTCTCCCGCCGACACTTCCCCACGGCACTGCCCCACTTATGGCACGGGCGGCACCGCAGCACAAGCCCACCTCACCCCCACGGTCAGTCGCACGTCAGCGGAGGGTCAGGAGAAAACGCAGGTCAGATGAGTGTCAGGCCTCAGTCAGACACTCAGTGAAACGATGATTTCCGAATATTGGCTTTCGGATCGAAGGGATCACAGGAATACCTTTCCCCGGTCCGCAAGAGAATTCCCAGAGAGCCCGAGGTGAGCACGGCAATGCGTTCCCTGACGACAGCGCGCGGGATCTGCGAGAAATTCCACGCAGGTCTTCTCGACGCACTCGAAGACCTGCCGCTCAGCACCCGGGAGGGCGAGGACAGCCCGGTCCTGGAGCTGTACCGGAAGCACGGCGGCCCCGGGCTGCTGGTGCCGGCCGCGTATGGCGGCGCGGCGGCCGGCCCGCTGGAGGCGGTCCGGGTGCAGCGGGCGCTCGCCGCCGCCTCGCCCTCCCTGGGCGTGGCCACGGTGATGCACCACTTCACCGTCGCGATGCTGTTCCGGCTGGCGGAGGCCACCGGCCGGCTCACCGCGGCCCAGCTGAAGCTGATGTCGGCGGTGGCCTCGGACGGGCTGCTGCTGGCCTCCGGCTGGGCGGAGGGGCGTACCGACCAGAACATCCTGGCCCCGTCGGTGGTCGCCGAGCGGCTCCCCGGGGGCGGCTACCGCGTCAACGGCTCCAAGAAGCCGTGCAGCCTGTCCGGTTCGATGGACGTGCTGACGGCCAGCGTCCAGGTGACGCACGACGACGGACGCTCCGGGCTGGCCCTGATGCTGATCCCGGCCTCCTCCCCCGGCATCGAGACCCGGCCGTTCTGGGCCACCCCGGTGCTCGCCGCCTCGCAGAGCCACGAGGTGCGGCTGACCGACGTGGTGGTGCCCGAGGACCTCGTCATCCACAGCACCCCCGAGGACGCCGAGAGGCTCGACGACCTCCAGACCGCCGGGTTCACCTGGTTCGAGCTGCTGGCCACCTCCTCCTACGTGGGCGCCGCTTCCGCGCTGGTCGCCCAGGTACTGAAGGGAGAGCGGGGCACGGCCGCGGAGCGCGCGCAGCTGGCCGTACGGCTGGACGCGGCGGTCTCCCTGGTGGAGGGCGCGGCCCGCTCCCTGGAGGACGGCACCGAGGGCGACGAGGCGGTGGCCGCGGTGCTCACCGCGCGCTACGCGACGCAGGACCTGCTCGCCCAGACCGTCGACCAGGCCGTGGAGATGCTCGGCGGGATGGCCTACATCCGCTCCGGCGACGTGGCCTACCTCGCCTCCGCCGTCCGCGCCCTGGCCTTCCACCCGCCGTCGCGCGCGAGCGTCGCCGCGGAACTGGCCGAGTACTTCGCCGGCGGCCCTCTGCGGCTGTCCTGACCCCGCGCCACCGGTACGCACCGCCGCCCCGTCGGAAGGACAACCCTGATGGACATCAAGAACCCGGTCGAGTCACCGGTCACCTTCAACCTGCACCGCGCCGAGTACCTGGTCGCCTTCGCCGTGACGATCGGGTTCATCCTGTGGCACTTCACGGACATCAACTGGTTCGCGGCGATCGGCCTGTTCCTCTACATCGACCTCCTCGGCTACATCCCGGGCGCCATCGCCTACCGGCGCAGCGCCGACGGCCGGATCCCCAAGGCCTACTACGTCCTCTACAACACGATGCACAGCCTGCTCAGCGTGGCCGCCGTGGGCCTGCTGTGGATGTGGCTGATCGGCCCCGAATGGGCGCTGCTGGCCCTGCCGTTCCACGTCTTCGGCGACCGGGGCGTCTTCGGCAACTTCCTCAAGCCCTTCGGCCTGCCCTTCGAGCCCGAGACCACCCCGCTGGTCGACCAGGTGACGGCCATGCTCAAGCGGCGCGGCGCCACCGACGGCCCGGTCCCCCTGCCCTACGAGGAGCACCCGGCGACCCGTGCCGCCACCGGCACCGCCCCGGCCGTCGGGGTGACCCGGTGAGCCGCTACCCCGCCTGGCTCACCGACCGGTCCGCCACCGCCCCCGCCGAGGGGTACGAGGACCCCGAGGCGGCCCGCCTCGCGCTGCGCCGGCTCGCCTCCGGCGTGACCGTGCTGACGGTCAGCCGCGACGGCGTCCGGCACGGGACCACCGCCAGCGCCGTGGTCACCCTCTCCCGGGACCCGCTGGTGCTGGGCGCCTGCCTGCGGCCCACCTCCACCTTCGCCTCCATGGTCCGCCGGGCGGGCCGGTTCTCGGTGAACGTGCTCGGCTCGGCGCAGGACGACGTGGCCCGCCGCTTCGCCAACCCCGGACGCCCCCTCGGCGACGCCCAGTTCGAGGGCTTCGACTGGACCACCGACCCGCTCACCGGCGCCCCGCTGCTGGGCGGCAGCCTCGCCCACATGGCCTGCCGGGTCCTGGGCTGGCACCAGGTCGGCGACCACGACATGCTCCTCGCCGAGGTCACGGGCGGCAGCCACACCGTCGACTCCCCGATGCTCAGCTTCGCCGGCCGGATGCACAGCGCGTGCGTCACCCCGGCCGCCTCCGTGTCCGTACCCGCGTCCCCCAGTGAGGTTGTGTCATGACCAGCGTTCCGCAGATCCCCGTCGAGGCCGACTGGGACCGCGCGCCCAACCTGCTCGACGGGGCCCAGGAGATGACCCTGACCGCCGAGGAGTGCGACCTGGGGTACTGGCTGTCGGCCGTCGCCCAGGGGACCCTGCGCGGGCGGGCCGAGGCCGGCCACGACGCCGTCACCCCGCAGCACATCCGCGAGGACGGGCCGCTGCGCCAGGCCCTGGTCCTGGAGCTGGGCAACCGCTCGCTGGCGGAGACCCGCGCGGTCGAGGTGCTCTCGCACTACGTGATCGGCGCGCCCGGGGTCGTCGAGCAGGAGTTCTTCACCACCCAGGTGATCGACGAGGCCCGGCACGCGATGATCTTCCGCAAGCACCTCACCGACCTGGGCGTGCCCCAGGCCGGGCTGCTGGACTTCATCAAGGAGCAGGGCGCCGACTACACGAAGCGGGTACTGAACCCGATCGCCGAGTTCGCCACCTCCGTGGTGCGCGACGAGGGCGACTTCATCGGCGCCGTCGCGGTGTTCACCATCGTCATCGAGGGCGTCCTGGCCCCCGCCGCCGAGCTGAGCGAACGTAAGTGGACCCTGCTGGACCCGGCCGCCGCCGAGATCGCGCGCGGGGCGTCCATCGACGAGATCCGCCACCTCACGGTCGGCAGCTCCATCGTCCGCGAACACCTGGCCCGCAACCCCTCCTACCGGCCGCGGCTGATCGAGCTGATCCGGCGCGGACGGCGGCTGTGGGACGAGCTGCCGTCGGAGGAGTTCGTGCTGGAGCGCGAGGAGCTCTTCCAGCAGGGCATGTTCGCGCACGCCGAGCTCCTGGACGGATACGAGGTGTTCCCCGGCTGCAGGCTGCTGGAGACCACCCCGAAGCAGCGCTACGACCTCGCCGAGCAGTGGACCGACGACATGGCCGAGGTACGGCTGCCGTACATGGGCATCCCCGAGGCCGTCGACATCATCCGCAACCACCCGAGGTGATCCGGTGACCTCGACGATCCCCGCGAGAGGCACCCGCGAGGCCGCCCCGCCCGCGCTGCGCCGGACCCTGACCACCCCCCGGATCGTGTTCCTCGTGGTCGCCGCGGCGGCCCCGATGTCCGGGGTGGTGGGCTCGGTGCCCCTCGCCTACGCCATCGGCAACGGGGCGGGGGTGCCCGCCACCTTCGCCCTGGCCGGGCTGATCCTGCTGTGCTTCTCCGTCGGCTACGCGGCGATGAGCCGGCACGTGGTCGGCGCGGGCGGCTTCTACACGTACATCGGTCAGGGTCTGGGCCGGCCGCTCGCCGTCGCCGGCGGGCTGACGGCCGTCGTCGCCTACACGGCGGCGGTCGCGGGCGTCGCCGGGGCCTTCGGGTACTTCGCCGAACTGGTCTCCACCGCCCACCACCTGCCGGTCCCCTGGCCGGTGTGGACGGGCGCGGCCCTCGCGCTGACGGCGGTCATGGGCTACCGGCGGATCGACCTGAGCGCGCGGCTGCTGGCGGTGCTGATGGTCGCCGAGGTGGCCGTACTGGGGCTGCTCGCCCTGGCCATCGGGGTGCGGCACGGGGCGGACACCCTGCCCGCGGCCTCCTTCCGGCCGGACACCGTGTTCTCCCCGGGCCTCGGGGTGGCGCTGATGTTCGCCCTGATCTCCTACGTGGGCTTCGAGGCGGCGGCGCTCTACGGCGAGGAGAGCCGCGACCCGAAGCGCAGCGTGCCCGTGGCCACCTACACCTCCGTCGTGCTCATCACCGTCTTCTTCGCGGTGATCAGCTGGGCGGCGGTCGGGGCGGTCGGCGCCGACCGGGTCGCCGACCGGGCCGGGAGGGAACTGGGCGACCTGTTCTTCCACCTCTGCGACGACTACCTCGGCACCTTCGCCACGAGCGTGATGCAGGTGCTGCTCTGCACCAGCCTGTTCGGGGCCCTGCTCGGGCTGCACACCGCCGCGAACCGGTACCTGTTCGTCCTGGGCCGCGAGCGGGTCCTGCCGGCCTCCCTGGCCCGGATCCACCCGCGGCACGCCTCCCCGTACCGGGCGAGCGCGGTGCTGTCGGTGGCCACGGCGCTCGTCTGCGCCCTGTTCGCGCTCGCGGGGGCGCACCCGTACACGAACCTGGCCACCACCATGCTGGCGCTCGGCACGGTCGGGATCGTCGGCCTCCAGGCCGCCGTCGCCGTGGCCGTACTGGTCTTCTTCCGCCGGCACCCCGACGCCCACTGGTGGCGCACCCGGCTGGCCCCGGCCCTGGCCCTCGTCGGCCTGGTGGGCGCGCTGGTGCTGCTGCTGGACAACTTCCCCCTGGTCACCGGCACCACCTCCGCCTGGGTCAACCGGATCCCCTGGCTGATGGTCGGGGCCGCGCTCGGCGGACTCGGCTACGCCGGATGGCTGCGGGCCCGAGCACCGCAGCGCTACCGCGCCCTGGCCACCGCCGCGCACGACACCGCCGACATCCCCTAACCGAGGAGCCGTCATGCACGACCCGCACCGCCTGCTCCAGGACGAGGCCCACACCGCCCTGGCCCGACGCGGACACCACCTGGACCGGGCCGCCCTGAGCGACCTGACGCAGCGGCGCGCCCGGCTCATCGCCGAACGGGACAAGCTGCGGGCCGAGCAGAACCGCTCCGCGCGCAGCGGCGTCCGCCCCGACGAGGCCGCCCGGGCCCGGATCCAGGAGGCCAAGGAACGCCTGCGGTCGGTGTCGGAGGAGCTCCGCGAGGCGGAGGAGGAGCTCGGCGCGCTGCTGCTGGCCGTGCCGAACCTGCCGCACGCGGACGTCCCCGACGGGACCGAGCAGGACCCGCCGGTGGTGCGCCGGGTCTGGGGCGAGGTGCCGGGCTTCGAGTTCACCCCGCGCGACCACGTGGACATCGGCACCCGCCTCGGGATCCTGGACCAGGTGCGGGCGGCGCGGCTGTCGGGCTCGCGGTTCGCGGTGACCCGGGGCGCGGGGGCCCGGCTGGAGCGGGCGCTGGCGGCGTTCCTGCTGGACCTGCACACCACCGAGCACGGGTACACCGAGCACGGGGTGCCGCACCTGGTGACCCGGGAGACGATGACCGGCACCGGGCAGCTCCCGAAGTTCGAGGACGACCTGTTCCTGACGACCGCCGCCGACCGGGACCTGCTGCTGATCCCGACGGCGGAGGTGCCGCTGGTCAACCTGTACCGCGGGGAGACCCTCCAGGAGGGCGCACTGCCGCTGGCGCTGACCGCGTGCACGCCCTGCTACCGGGCGGAGGCCGGCTCGTACGGGCGCGACACCCGGGGGCTGGTGCGGCTGCACCAGTTCGAGAAGGTCGAGCTGGTGCGGATCTGCCGGCCCGAGCGGGCCGCCGAGGAGCTGGAGCTGCTGACCGGGCACGCGGAGACGGCCCTGCGGCGGCTGGGGCTGGCCCACCGGGTGGTGGAACTGCGGGCCGGGGACCTCGGGTTCGCAGCCCGGCGCACCTACGACATCGAGGTGTGGCTGCCGGGCCAGGGCACCTACCGGGAGATCTCCTCCTGCTCCGACTGCGGGGACTTCCAGGGCCGCCGGGCCGGCATCAAGGTCCAGGGCCGCGACGGCCGCAAGGAGTTCGCCGCGACCCTCAACGGTTCGGCGCTGCCGGTCGGCCGTACCCTCGTCGCGGTCCTGGAGCAGTACCAGCGCGCGGACGGCTCGGTGACCGTGCCGCCCGCGCTGGTCCCGTACACGGGTTTCTCGGCGATCGCCCCGGACGGCACCCCGGTGGTCAGCCCGTCGTGAGCCCGGCCCGCGCCAGGGCCCGCGCCCGTTCCCGTACGGGGTCACGGGCGCGGTCCGGCCAGGGCAGGACCGTGACCGGCGGGAGCTCCCGCGAGACGAAGGCCGTCATGGCCCACGGGGAGTCCTGCAGGGTGGGCTGGAGCGCGGTGTGCCCGTGCCAGGGCAGGGCGCCGTGGCCGGTGATCCCGCGCAGGGTGACGGCCCCGTCCGGGCCGAAGCCCAGGTCGACCTCCCGCGCCCCGTCGGTCAGGCCCCGGCCGGTGGCCTTCACGGCGGCCTCCAGCAGGGTCCAGGCGTGGAAGAAGGTCTCGGGGTCCACCCCCGCCGGAACCCCCGGATAGACGAAGGTGAGCACGTCGAGGCTGGTGGTGGACGGGCGGACCAGCTCCACGTCCACCCCGATCGGCCCGGTCTCGGTGGCGCCGAGCAGCAGCAGCCCGTCGGAACGGGACCAGCTGACGTGGGTGCCGGGCTGGTCGGGCAGGTAGGGCTTGCCGGCCGGGTCGTAGTGGATGCGCAGGTCCCGCGCGGCCAGACCCAGGCGGTCGGCGAGCAGGCGGCGGACGGTGAGCCGGGCGCGGAAGAAGCGGTGGGCGGCCCGCGCGTGGACGAACTCGGCGCCGCGCCGCAGTTCCTCCTCGGTGAGGCCCTCGGGATAGTGCGCGCTGATGTCGGTGGGGACGACCTGGTCGAGGTCGACCAGCCATGCGTCCATCATGCTCCTTTCTCGGACACAGGCCTTTCGTGGACGCGTCCCTTCCCGGGACACGGCCCCGGTGGGCGCCTACAGGCCGAACACCCGCGTGCGCGAGCGCGCGGGGTCGCCCGGCCGGACGTGCAGCAGCCCCGCGGCCGGGAACATGACGGCCGCGGCGACCGTGCGTTCGGCGCGGATGTCACCGCGGTCCGGGACGCGCACGGGCGGGCGGGACAGCAGCGCGAAGTGGTCCTCGGCGGACGCGTCGGCGGGCAGGGCGGCCAGGCCCTCGTGGGCGGCGCGCAGCCGGCGCAGCGAGGAGTTGCGGGCGAAGACGTTCAGTTCGTCGGCCGGGGCGAAGTCCGGGTGGAGGAAGTGGTTGGTGTGGGCCAGGTCCCCGGGGGCGGCCTCGGTGACGCGCAGGTCGCCGTCGAGGTGCTCGACGTACAGGGCCCGTTCGGGGTCGCAGAGCATCAGGGAGCGGGAGCTGGCCAGGGGCAGGTCGGCGAGGATCTTCAGGGCCTGCTCGGTGTCCCCCGCGGTGTCCAGGAGGTGGCGGATGGCCAGGTACGGGGGTACGCCCGGTCGCCAGGTGCCGCCGAGGACCAGGTTCAGGCCGACGGCGAGGCCGTCGCTGTTGAGGCCGAGGTAGCCGAGGAGCCCGGCGAAGCTGAGGACCAGGGAGCGCCGGCCGGTGCCGGCGCGGGCGGTCTCCAGGACGCTGATGTGGGTGTCGAGGTCCCCGCTGAGGTCGACGGTCTGGGCGAGGACCGGCGGGCCGGCGGGGCCGGTGCGGGCGTAGGTGGTGCAGTCCCCGCCGGAGCGGACCTTGGAGTAGCCCATGGCCTCGCGGCGGATCTGGAGCAGCCAGGCCTCGTCGGCGCTGATCCGGGCCCCGTCGGCGAGGCCGGCCACCTCCTCGGCGAGGTCGGGCAGGGCCGCCGCTACGACGGCCCGGTGGGCGGCGATGAGGGGCCGCAGGCCGGCCATGGTCGGGGGGCGGTCGGTGAGGTGGGCCAGGCGGGCGAGCCCGTCGTCGAGGAAGGCCCGCAGTGGCGCGGCGAGGGCCTCGCCGTGGGCGCGGCCCATCTCGTACGGGGTGCCCGCCGCCCGTATGTGGGTGATGCCGGGGCGGGCGGTGCCGTCGGTCCCGCTCATGCCGGTACGGCCTTCTTCGGTCCGCGCGCGAGGAGCGCCCGGACGGCGGGCCATTCGGCGCGCAGCACGCTGTAGAAGACGGCGTCGCGGCGGCGGCCTCCGGGCATGTAGTTGAAGCTGCGCAGGACGCCTTCCTCGGTGGCGCCGATGTTGGCGAGGCCGCGGCGGGCCTGGACGTTGAGGACGTCGGTCTTGAACTCGGCGCGTTCGGCGCCGAGCACCTCGAAGGCGTGCTCCAGGAGCAGGGCCTTGGCCCAGTGGTTGACGCCCCGGCCGCGGAAGTCGCGGCCGAGCCAGGACCAGCCGACCTCCAGGCGGCGGTCGGCCTCGGCCAGGTTGCCGAAGCTCATGCTGCCCGCGATCCGGCCGCTGTCCTTGTCGGTGATGGTGTAGACGAAGCGGCGGCCGGCGGCGTGGTCGGCGAGGTTGGTGTCGAAGAAGGCCTCGAAGTCGGCGTCGGTGTCGACGGCGGCGACGAAGTAGCGCCAGATGTCGGGGTCCATGGCGACGGCCCGGACGCCCTCGCGGTCGGCCTCGGTGATCGGGGTGAGACGGACCCGGTCGTTCTCCAGGACGGCGGCGGCGTACTCGCTCCAGCTCATGGCTCAGGCTCCGGTGGTGGCGTGGTGGTGGCGGGTGAGGGCGTCGGTGACGTCGCGCAGGGTCCGCATGTCGGCGAGGTCGTGCTCGGTGAAGTGGGCGAGGTCGACGCCGGTCTCCTCGCAGACCTCCGTGAGGAAGAGGACCTTGTTGAGGGAGGTCAGCCCGTAGGCGGCGACCATGTCGGCGGCGGGGTCGATGGCGTGGGGCTCGACCTCGGGGATCAGTACGAGGGAGAGCTGTTCGCGGGCGGCCGATACGATCTCGTTCGGGGTCTCAGGCATGGATTCCGGCCTCCTGGGTGTGCAGCGGGGAGTGGTAGGCGGCCCGGATGTCGGGGCGCTTGGGCTTGTACTGGGAGGTCAGCAGGCCGTTGCCGATGCTGAACGGCGGATCGGCGACCACGACCCGGCTGATCCGCTCGTCGGGGGCGGTGGCGGCGTTGGTCGCGGCGAGCCGGGCGGCGATGGCGCGGGCGTCCGCGGGCCGGGCGGCCGGGGAGACCACGGCGACGAGTTCGGTCTGGGTGGGGCTGAAGACCACGCACTCGGCGATCGCGGGGTCGGCGCGCATCAGTTCCTCGATGGGCCGCACGACGACCTTCTTGCCGTTGTCGAGGACGATGACGTCGTCGGCGCGGCCGTGCACGAAGAGGAAGCCGTCCTCGTCGAGGTGGCCGAGGTCGCCGGTGCGGACGGTGCCGTCGGGCGAGAAGACCTTCTCGGAGTCGCCGGGGCGGGCGTACTCGTAGTGGTTGTTGACGGGGTGGGTGCTGCGGACGCTGATGACCCCGTCCTCGCCGATCAGCACCTCCTTGCCGCGGAGCGGTTTGCCGACGCTGCCCTCGCGGTGGGCGCCGGGGTGGTTCTTGGTGACGATGCAGGTCTCGTTGAGCCCGTAGCCCTCGTAGATCGGCAGTCCGGCCTCGGTGAAGAAGCGCAGGACGGCGGGCGCGGCGGGCGCGGACCCGGTCCACAGGTAGCGGATGCGGTCGCCGAACAGGGCGCGGGCCACCTCGGGGAGGGTGCGGCCGGCGGACCGGCGCAGCCGGCCGTCGATGGTGCGGCGGGCGGACTCGTAGAAGGCCGGGACGCCCATGACCACGGTGGGGCGGACCCGGCGCAGGGTCGCGAAGGCGGCCTCGTAGGTGGTGACGGTGACGTCGTGGCCGTGCAGCAGCGCGGAGTACACCCAGTAGCGCTGCTGGAGGAGGGAGAGGGGCAGGAAGACGAAGAGGTGGTCGTCCGGGGTGTGTTCGAAGATCTCCTGGACGGCGGTGAGGGCGCTGTCGATGCTGCCGGCGGTCGCGCCGAGGCCCTTGGGGACGCCGGTGCTGCCGGAGGTGAACTTGATGGTGGTGACATCCCGGGCGCCCCAGGTGACGGCAGGCAGCGGGGCGTCGGCGGAGCCGGTGGGCTCCGTGAGGTCCCAGATCCGGTCGGTGGTGAGGGTGTCGGGGACGTCGGTGGGCTGGTCGGTGCAGAGCAGGTGGAGGCCGTAGCGGTCCATGAGCGCGGTGGACGGGGTGAACTTGCCCGGTTCCAGGCCCGCGGTCTGCGCGCCGAGGCGCAGCGCGGCGAGGTCGAGGAGCACCCATTCCAGGCTGTTGGCGGCGAGGATCCCGATGCGGTCGCCGGGACCGATGCCGTAGGTGTCCCGCAGGTGGTGGGCGAGGCGGCCGGAGCGGTCGTGGAGGTCGCGCAGGGGGACGGTCCGGGTCCCGTCCAGGCGGGCGACGGAGATGTGCCCGCCGTCCGGCGGCCGGCTGACGATCCGCCGGATCGTCTCGGGGACGCCGTCGCCCCCGGCCGGGCCCGCGGCGGACGCCCGCGCCGGAGCGGGGGTCGGCGCGGCGGTCATCGGGCCACTCCCGGCATGAGTACGGCGGCCATCGCGCGGACGGTCTCCAGTTCCGAGAACTGGTCGAGGGTGAGGGTGACGCCGAAGCGCTTGCGGGCGGCGGTGAGGATCCGGGCGGCCGCGATGGAGTCGCCGCCGAGGGAGGCGAGGGTGTCCAGTGCGCCGACGTCGGGGCGGCGCAGGACGGTGGACCAGATGTCGCAGAGGATCTTCTCGGCCTGGGTGGCGGGGGCGCTGCCGCCGGTGGGCGGTGCGTCGGCGGGGGCCTGCGCGCCGAGTTCGGCGAGCCGGGTGCGGTCCACCTTGCCGTTGCGGGTCAGGGGCAGCTCGTCGTGCCACAGGACGGCCGCGGGGAGCATGTAGTCGGGCAGGTCGGAGCGCAGCGCCCCGCGCAGGTCGTTCAGGTGCGGACGGTGCTCGCCCGCGGGCACCAGGTGGGCGACGAGGCGGTTGCCCTGGGCCGCGACGACGGCGCGGGTGACCTCGGCGAGGGCGGCGAGGCGGGTCTCGACCTCCCCGGCCTCGATCCGGTAGCCGTTGATCTTGATCTGGAAGTCGCTGCGGCCGAGGATCTGGATGTCGCCGTCGGGCAGGTACCGGCCGAGGTCGCCGGTGCGGTAGAGGCGTTCGCCGCGTACGGGGTCCTCGTGGAACCGCTCGGCGGTGCGCTGCTCGTCGCGCCAGTAGCCGCGCGCCAGGCCGGCGCCGGCGGCAACGATCTCTCCGGTGACCCAGTCGGGGGCGTCGCGGCCGTGGCGGTCCAGGACGTAGGCGCGGTTGTTGGCGTTGGGGCGTCCGTAGGGGATGGACTCGCTGCCGTCCTCCTGCGCGCCGACGGGGTGCAGGATGTTCCAGATGGTGGTCTCGGTGGGGCCGCCGAGGGAAACCACCTCCAGCTCCGGCATCATCGTGCGCAGCTGCGCGGGCAGGGCGGGCGGGAGCCGGTCGCCGCTCATCATGACCAGGCGCAGGGCGGGCGGTACGGCGCCGTCGGCGCGGGCCTGGCCGTGCAGGAGGCCGACGATGGCGGGGACGGAGTTCCACACGCTGATGTCGTGCAGACGGCACAGGTCGAGCCAGTGGGCGGGGTCGACGGCCTTGTCCCGGTCGGGCATCACGAGGGCCGCGCCGGCCGCGAGGGCGCCGAAGACGTCCCAGACGGACAGGTCGAAGTTGAAGGCGCTGATGGCCATGAACCGGTCCTCGGGGGTGATCCCGAAGCGGGTCTGGCAGTCGGCGACGACGTTGGCGACGTTGCGGTGGGTCACCATGACGCCCTTGGGGGCGCCGGTGGTGCCGGAGGTGTAGAGGACGTACGCGAGGTCGTCCGGGTGGGATCCGGGGAGCCGGTCGGGGACCTCGGCGCGGCCGGAGCAGGGCTGGGTGAGGTCGAAGCAGGCGATGTCACCGGAGTCGGGCCGGCCGGTGTTGGTCAGGACACAGCGGACCTCGCCGTCGGCCAGCATGTAGTCCTGGCGGGCGGCGGGCAGGTCGGCGTCGACGGGCAGGTAGGCGGCGCCGGCGAGGACGGTGGCGAGGATGCCGACGATCTGCTCGGGCCCGCGCCGCATGACGAGGCCGACGAGTTCGCCGCGGCCCACTCCCTGTCCGCGCAGCCAGGTCGCGGCGGTCGCGGCCCGGTGCAGGAGTTCGCCGTAGCTCATCGTGCGGTCGGACGTCAGGACGGCGGGGGCGGCGGGGGTGCGGGCGGCCTGGGCGACGATGGCGTCGCCGAGCATCTCGTCGGGCAGGGCCACGGCGGTGTCGTTGGCCTCGTCGCGGCGGGCCCGCTGGGCGGGCGGCAGCAGGTCGAAGTGGTGCAGCTGCCAGGCGCTCTCGTCGACGAGGGCGGCGAGGAGGGTTCCGTAGCCGTGCGCGAGGTCGTCGAGGAGGCCCTCGCAGAAGAGTTCGTCGATGCCGTCGAGCTGGACGACGAGGTCGCCGCGGCATTCCATCGCGAAGGCGTTGAGCCACACCTGCGGGGTCTGGCTGACGGAGAAGACCTCCTCGCCGAAGAGTTCCAGGGCGGAGCCGTCGACCTCGCTGCTGACGTGTCCGATGGCGCTGTTGAAGGTGAAGGGCATCCGGGCGCCGGCCACCCCGCCGCGGCGGCGGGCCAGTTCCTTGAGGACCTCGATGCCGGAGAAGTGCCGGTGGTCGATGTCGGTGTGCAGGCGGGTCTGGAGGGCCTTGGCGCGTTCCGCGAAGGGCAGGGAGCGGTCGACCTCGGCCTCGACGAGGAGGGTGTCGGAGAACTGACCGATGGCCTCGAAGACCCGGGGGTGCACGGGCGGCCGGTGGGCGACGGTGGTGGTGAGGGTGAACCGCTCCCCCGCGCCCCAGGTGGACAGGGTTTCCGCGTACGCGGCGAGCAGCAGTGCGGAGGGGGTCAGTCCGGCGGCGGCGGCCCGGTCCTTGAGGGCGCTCCAGTCCTCGCGGCCCAGACGTACCGTGCGCTGGGTGAACCGGGTGCCGGTCAGGGCGGCCGGGCTGGTGCGCAGCGGCAGGTCGGGGTGGGGGGCGAGGTCGTCGCAGCGCTGCATCCAGTAGTCGCGCGAGCGGCGGGCGGGGGCGCGGTCGCGGGCGGCTTCGAGGGCGGCGACGTAGTCCTCGTAGGGGAGTTCCTCGTGGACGTCCGCGGTGGGGCTCTGGTAGGCGTGCCACCAGGCGCGGAAGAACAGGAACATGCTGATGCCGTCCATCACGAGCCCGTCGTGGCCGACGTGCAGCACCATCCGGTCGTCGTCGAGGATGGTCGCGTCGACGGTGAGCAGGGGTGCCTGGTCGGCGGGGAGCACCTGGTGGGAGCGCATTTCGCGCAGTTCGGCGCGGATCAGGTCCTGCTGGCGGGGGCTGTGGCCGCGCAGGTCGAGGACGCCGATGCGCGGGGCGTGGTCGCCGTACTCGGTGACCTGGCGTTCGTCGGAGAGGAAGCGCGAGCGCAGGGCGCTGTGCGCGGCCACGACGGTGTCGAGGGAGGCCTGGAGGCGGTCGAGGTCCCAGTCGCCCTCGATCTCGTGGAAGACGTGGCTGGCGACGTCGCCGATCTCGAAGATCCCGCTGCGGCCGAGGTAGTAGCTGCGCTGGAGCGGGGTGAGGGGGAAGCCGGGTCCGTGTTCGGCCTCGCGGGCGAGGTGGGCGACGAGCTCGGGCTTGGCGGCCTTGAGCGAGGCGATGAACTCGGGATCCATCCGCTCGCGGTTTCCCTGGAGGCGCAGGTCGCCGTCGGTGAGGGTGACCGACAGTCCGCGCCGGGCTATCTCGCGCAGCATGTGGCGGGCGTTCATCGGGCGTCCCCCGGGGTCAGGGCGGCGACGGCGGAGGGCTCGGCGCGCTCGGCGATGACGGCGGCGAGTTCCGCGAGGGTGCCGCCGTGCAGGAGTTCGTCCATGGAGAGGTCGACGTCGAGGGCGTCGAGGATCTGGTACTGGACGGTGACGGCCTGGAGGGAGCCGGCCGCGAGCTGGGTGAGGGTGCGGTGGGCGATCTGCTCGTCCTCGCCGAGGCGCAGGACGGTGCGGGCGATCCCGGTGAGCCAGGGGGTGAGGGCCGGCTCGGCGGGCGGGGCGGGCGGGGCCGGCCGGAAGAAGACGGCGTCGGCGAGGGTGACGGCGCTGCCGGGGGCGAGGAGTTCGACGCTACGGGGCCACGTGCTCGGGGCGTCCGCGGCGAGGGCGGCGGCGAGCCGGTCGGCGAAGCGGGGCATGACGGGGGCGGCGGCGTGCGCGAGCAGCCGGGCGGCGGCCAGTTCGAGGGCGACGGCGGTGCGGTTCTCGGCCTCCCAGCCGGGGGTGTCGGTGAGGAGGCCTTCGGCGCGGGCGAAGCGGACGGTGTCCCGGACGATGCCGTCGAGTTCGGCGGCGGCCTGGTTGAGGGAGAAGGAGTCGTTCTGCAGGGCGCCCGTGACGGAGGCGAGGCGGGTGCCGAGGCGGGCGAGGAAGGCGGAGTGTTCGGCGGTCCAGTTCCCGGCGTCGGGGGCCAGGCCGTCGTGGTGCTTGGCGACGCGGGCGCCGAGGTCGTTCAGCCACTGCTGCCAGGTGCCGATGAGGGTGTCGGTCAGGGTGGCCTCGTAGGCGGCGCGGCGGAAGTCGGTGCGGGTGCCCTCGGGGCGGGTGGAGGCGAGGAAGTAGCGGACGGAGTCGACGGTGTCGGGGGTGAGGATCTCCTTGCCCCAGATGGCGTGGCGGCGGCTGGTGGAGAACTTCTCGCCTTCGAGCAGGTAGAACTCGTTGACGTGGTAGTCGATGTCGGGGGTCCAGCCGGGGAAGGCGAGCTGGTAGAGGACCGGGTAGAGGACGGAGTGGTAGAAGCTGTTGTCGTAGCCGAAGAAGTGGACGATCTTCCAGTCGGCGGCCGGGTCCGCCGCCTTCCAGGGCCGGCCCAGGCGGGCGCCGAGGGACTGGATGCCGTGCAGGAACCCGTAGCTCATCTCGGGCCACACCCAGATGACCTGGCCGTCGGTGCCGGTCTCGCGCGGCTCGACGCCCCAGGTGGAGGGGTGGGTGAGGGGGATGGTCAGGTCGGGGCGGCGGAAGAGCCGGTCGGCGAGTTCGCGCAGCCGGGCCGGGACCCGGCCCAGGCGGTGGTGGGCGCGGACGTCGCCGGCGTAGGCATGCAGGGGCAGGGTCCAGCGGGCGGCCGGCGCGGTGGTGGGCGGGGCGTCGGAGCGGGCCGAGCGGGGGCCGCTCAGGTCGGCGACGGTGTTGGGCTCGCCGCACTCCTCGCAGATGTTGCCGGAGGTGGTGGAGCCGCAGCCCGGGCAGCCGCCCTTGACGTCGGCCTCGTAGAGGTAGCCGCCGGTGGTGGCGTCGTAGAGGGCGTCGGTCTCGGTGACGGCGATCTCGCCGGAGGCGACGACCTTGCCGAAGAAGTCCCGCAGGCCCTCGCGGTAGGCGGGGTCCTGGTCGGTGACGGTGTACTGGTCGAGCGGTATGTCCATCAGCCGCAGGGTTTCGGCGATCTCGGCGCTGTAGTGGGCGGCCGTCCCGGCGGGGGTGGTGCCGTCCTTGGCGGCGGCGGCGACCACGTAGCTCTGGTAGTCGTCGCTGCCGGTGAGGTGGTAGGCCTCGGCGCCGGTCATGCGCTGGTAGCGGGTGAAGGCGTCGGCGCCGAGGTAGGGGCCGGAGAGGTGGCCGAGGTGGAGGTCGCCGTTGGGGGTGGGCGGGGTGGAGAAGACGAAGACGGGGCGGTCGCCGAAGCCCTTGCGGACCGGGTCGGCGGCGGAGGTGGCGGCGCGCTGGGCGTCGCGCCAGTACTGGGTGAAGAAGACGAGGTCGGCCCCGTCCCCGCCGGTGTCCTGCGTGTTCTGCGGACTGGTGTTTTCCAGACTGGTGTTTTCCAAGACATGCGACTCGAAGGGTTCGAAGAGGACGACGGTTCCGGGGGCGGCGGGGTGGCGTTCTCCGTCGATGACGAACTCGCCGCGGCCCGAGACGATGACGAACAGCTCGGTCTCGTCGTGCCGGTGGCTGTCGGTGGCGCGGCCCGGGGCGACGCGGCCCCAGCCGGCGGCCGTGCCCAGCCCCTCCACGCCGCTCATGTCGATGCCGAACGCCTGCTCCAGGACGTCGGCGTCGTAACTCGCGATGATCATGTCGTGGCCTTTCGCGGGGACGGGAGGGAGGGGATCAGATCGGCGGCGCGGGCGGCGAGGGCCGGGGCCAGCCGGTAGCCGGAGCCGCTCGCCGCGCCCGCGAACACCAGTCGGCCGTAGGGGTCGAGCGCGGTGACCAGGGGCGTGCCGCCGGGCCCGTACGCGTCGCAGAAGACCCGGCCGGAGCGGCAGTGGGCGGCCAGGTCCGGGGCGTAGCGGGTGAGCAGGGCGCGGGCCTCGCGCAGGTGGCCGGCGGTCAGGGCGGGGTCGACGGCCGCGGGGTCGACGTCCCACTCCCGGCAGGTGTAGCTGAACAGCCAGTGGCCGCGGTGGTGGAAGGGCAGCAGGAACGCGTCCTCGGCGTGCAGGACGACCGCCCGGTCCCCCGGGGCGGGCGCCCGGTCGATGTGCAGGGCGACTATCTTCTTGACCCGGGCGCCGAGGGGGGCCACCAGGTCCCGCCAGGCGGCTTCGGCGAGCCAGGGCCCGGGGGCGATCACCACGTGTCCGGCGGTGAGGGTGGCGCCGCCGGTCAGGGTCAGGCGCGCGCCGCCGGGCCCGGCGGCGACGGAGGTGACGGCGACGCCCTCGCGGAAGGCGACCCGGGGGCGCAGTTCGGCTGCGAGGAGCTGGGTCAGGGCGTGCACGTCCGCGTACTGGCAGCCGTCGCCCTCCCAGGCTCCGAAGTTCTCCGGCAGGGGACCGGCCGCGGGCGGGAGTTCGGTGGTCCAGCGGAGTTTGGCCTCGGGCAGGTAGACCTCGCGCAGCCGCTCCTCGGCGCTCTCGGGGGCCAGGACGGTCATGCCGAGCGGGTGGATGGGCAGGTCCGGGCGGGCCGTGTGGAGGTCGGCGTAGAAGCGCTCGCTCTCGGCGGCCAGGGTGCGGACGGTGTCGTTCGCGCCGCGCGGGAAGTGGAGTCCGGCGGAGCGGCGGGTGGCGCCGGAGCCGATCATGTCCCGGTCGAGGACGGTGACGGTGGCGCAGGGGTCGCGGTTGAGGATCTCGCGGGCGATGAGCACCCCGAGGATGCCCGCGCCCACGACGGCGATGCCGGTGCGGGCGCCGGTGGGGCCGCCGGCGTCGGGGGCGGCGGCGCGGTAGCCGGCGGGCTCGGTGGCGTCGGGGCCGGCGAGGGGTTCCGTGGCGGGGCCGGTGGCGTCGGTGGACGGGCCGGTGGCGGGCATCAGGCGCTCCACCGTTCGTCCTGCGGGGCCTTGGAGGACCATTCGATGAAGGAGGCGAGCTGCTCGTCTCCGCGTACGCCGCACAGCCGGTCGGCGATGCGCCGGCTGCGCCAGGCGTTGAGGCTGAGGTTGGGGTCGGCGAGGCCGCGCTGGCCGCGGACCCCGTTCTGGACGAAGATCCGGCGGTCGGCGGGGCCGTCCCAGCGGACGGCGTAGTCCTCGTCGACGCGCAGTTCCTCGCCCTCGTGCTCCAGACGACCGGTGAGGGGGGCGAGGAAGTCCATGGCCGCGGGCCGGTATCCGGTGGCCCAGACGACGATGTCGGCCTCGAACCTCTCCGTGGACTCCGCCTCGCCCGTGTGCCGGGCGCACACCTCCCAGCCGCCGAGGGGTCCGGTGGAGACGTCGAAGACCTCGCGGCCGGGGTGCAGGGCGACCAGGTCCTCGTTGCCCTCGACGAACCGGTGGACGTAGATGGTCTGGTAGATCTCGCGCAGCGTGGACTCGGAGATGCCGTCGCTCGTCAGGAGGTTGCTGGAGTTCAGCGACTGGCGGCGCTCGCGCGGCAGTCCGTAGAAGTAGTCCGCGTGGCTGGGCATGTAGTAGTCGTTGGTGAAGGGCGAGTCGTCGATCGGGAGGTAGTTCGGCCGCCGCGAGATCCAGGAGACCCGGCGGGGCAGGTCCCAGCCGCTGCGGGAGATCAGGTCGAGGAAGGCCTCGGCACCGGACTGGCCGCCGCCGATGACCACGACCCGCTTGCCGCCGACGTCGCGGGCGGCGTTCAGGTAGTCGGCGACGTGGAACTGCGTGGGGCCGAGCAGTCCTTCGCCCTGCGGCGGGACCCAGGGGCGGCTGCCGACGCCGATCACGACGTTCTCGGCGGTCAGCTCGCGGCGGTCGGTGCGGACGGTGAACGCGCCGAGGCCGTCGTCGAAGCCGACCTCCCGGACGCCCTCGCCGAAGACGATGTTCTCGTTGCGGCGGCTGGCCCAGGCCAGGTAGTTGCGGAACTCCAGCCTCGGCACGTCCTCGAACTGGGCGTTGAGGAAGTGGTAGACCCGTCCCTTGGCGTGCAGGTACGACAGGAACGAGAACGGGTTCGCGGGATCGGCGAGGCTCACCAGGTCCTTGAACTGGGAGACCTGGAGGGTGGTGCCCGGGATCTGCTGGCCGTCGTGCCAGCTGAAGGACTCCTTGCGGTCGAGGAAGAGATTGGGTACGTCCGGCCTGCTGTGCAGCAGGGAGGCCAGGCTCAGGTTGGCCGGGCCCACGCCGACTCCCAGGCAGCGGAAGTGCGTGATGCCCGGCCGGAAGCTCTCGTGCCCCATGGTCGGAACCTCTCGTTCGATTCGGTAAGGGAAGAGGAGGGGGTGGGGTGGGGAGCGCTAGGCCGCGGCGGCCGGGCGCGTGCGTACGGCGATCAGGCCGAACAGGGTGGCGAGCAGGGAGCAGGCACCGACCAGCGGCCAGACGAGCTGGCCGTACTGGAGGAAGAGCCAGGTGCCGGCCATCGGCCCGAGGGCGGAGCCCAGGCCGAAGGTGAACTGGAAGCTGCCGATGTAGCGGGAGCGCAGCGCCTCGGGCCCGGCGCCCGCCGGGTAGGCGAAGACGGCGGGGCCGCCGAGGATCTCGCCCAGGGACCAGACGAGGGTGCCGATGACCACGGCGGCGGGCCCGATCGGCAGTCCGTAGCAGGCGACGCCGGCACCGACGAGGGCGAAGCCCAGGCCGATGGTGATCTTCAGGGGCCAGCGCTGCGAGACCTTGGTGACCAGCAGCTCGAAGGCGATGACGATGAAGCCGTTGAGCGCGACCGCGAAGGTGTACCAGAAGAGCGCGATGTGCGCGTCCTTCAGGGACAGCGGGAGGGTGGAGAGGTACTGCATGTAGACGGCGGAGTGGAAGAAGGCTGCGACGAGGTAGAGCAGGTAGCGGCGGTCGCGCAGGACCGCGCCGTAGCCGCCGGTGGGGGCGGCCTCCCGCACCGGCCCGGTGCGGACCGGGCTCCTGGCGGGCAGGGTGGCCCGTGCGACGAGCGCGTAGGCGAGGGCGAGGGCGGCCTCTCCCCAGAACAGCAGGGTGTAGGTCTGCCCGCCGGCGTTGTAGAGCGCGTAGCCCAGCAGCGGGGCGGCGGTCGCACCGACGTTGAGCCCGAAGCGGTACATCGCGAAGATCATGATCTGCCGGTCGCCGTCGGTCTGTTCGGCGAGCAGGGTGGCCGAGGCGGGGCGGAACAGCTGGGCGCCCAGGCTGACCAGCGCGATGGCGCAGAGCAGCAGGGTGAAGTCGGACAGGTAGAGCAGGGACGCGGTGAGCACGGCCGTGCTGCTCATGGAGAGCACGGTGGCGCCGCGGATGCCGAGCCGGTCCGCGAGGGTGCCGCCGGCCAGGGAGCCGGCGACGGCCCCGCCGCCGTAGACGCCCAGGGCGATGACGGTGTGGCCCTTGGAGTGGCCCTCGGCGGTGAGGAAGAGGACGAGGAAGACGTGCAGGAAGCCGCTGAGCCGGTTGACGAGCACCCCGGCCAGTACGGTCTTCACCGCGCGCGGGGCCTCCTTGAAGGTCACCCACACCCCGGGTGCGGCGGGCGCGGCCGCCGGCTCCGGGGCGGCCTCGGCGGGGCGGACGTCAGTGCTCATCGGCGCCGGCCTCCGGTTCGGTGACGACGGTGACGGCGGCCCGTACGGAGCGCTCCAGTTCGTCCAGGCGGTCGGCGGTCGGGGCGTCGAGGAGGAAGGTGACCGCGCGGTCGTCGGAGCTGGCGAGCGGGCCCAGCCGGGCGCCGGCCTCCTTCAGGACGAGGAGCGCGCGCAGCGCGGCCGGGTCCCCGGCGGCTCCGGGCCGCCACTCGGGCCACATCCCGGCCTCGCCTACCCACTGCGGGCGCACGCCGGGCCGGTCGAGGGTGACGTCGGCGAGGATCCCCGGCGCGTGGTCGAGGTAGACCTGGCGGGTGAAGCGGCGCGGGGCCGGGTAGGAGGCGGGCTCGCCGAGGGCGATCTTGATGATCTCGGGTTCCATCGGCTGCCCGGTGGCCAGGTGGTAGAGGGCGAGCAGGCCGTCGCCGGGGGTGCGCGCGGCGACCTCCATCAGGCAGGGGCGGCCGTCGGCGCCGACGCGCCACTCGGAGTGGGCGATGCCGTCGCGGAAGCCGAGGGCGTCCAGCATCCGGCGGTTGGCGTCGAGCAGGACCGCGTCGTGCGCGCCGGACGGGTCCGGGACGGAGTGGGCGAGTTCCACGAAGGTGTGCGCGCCGGACTCGGTGGTCTCCTTGCGGGTCACCGACGCGAAGACGGGCTCGCCGTGCTGGACGAGGGTCTCGACGGAGTACTCCTGGCCGGTGGCCTTCTCCTCGATCAGCACGGTCTCGTGGGCGGGGTACTCCATCAGCAGGGCGCGCATCGCCCCGGCGTCCTCGACGGCGACCACGCCCGAACTGGAGTGCCGGGTGGCGGGTTTGGCGACGACCGGGTAGTTCAGCGCGGTCAGGTCGGTGTCCTCGCGGCCGCCGGGCGGCACCACCAGGCAGGCCGGGCCGAAGGCGTCGAGGTACCAGCGCTGGAGGTACTTGCTGCGGCAGACGCGGGTGGCGCGCAGTCCGGGTCCGGGCAGGCCGAGCGCGTCGCACAGCAGGCCGGTCTGCTCGACCAGGGTCTCGCCGACGGCGTAGGCGCCGCGCACGGTGTAGCGGCCGTGCCAGGCGCGGGCCCGGGCGGCGAAGCCGGGGGTGAAGGAGCCGTCGAGGTCGAGGGAGCCGTCGACGTAGGCGATCTCGTTGATCAGGGAGGCCGGGTGCTCGGGGTCCTTGCGGGCGGTCTCGGCGGCGTCCCGGTACGACTCGGGGGTGATCAGGAGGATCTTCAGCCCGCGGGCGGCGAGTTCCTCCAGGTAGCGGGGGTTGCGGCAGACGACCCGGAAGGCGCCGGTGAGGACGAAGGCCTCGGGGAGCGGCCCGTGGGCGGCGGGGTGGGACGGGTGCGCGGTCGGCTGGGTCATGCCGGGACTCCTGAGGGGGTGGAGGAGGTTTCTTCGCAGGTCCCGCCCAGGCCGTGGGCGGCGAGGAAGGTGAGCCAGCGGGTGGTCTCCCGGGGCGTCTCGGCGGCCCGGTTGAGGCCGGCGGGGAGGGCGCCGGCCAGGATGCGGGTCACGCCGTAGGCGACGGGGAGGGAGACGCAGCGGGCCATCGCGGACTCTTCGCCGTCGCCGGTGAGGTCCAGCAGGTGGGAGCCGCGCCAGCGGGTCCCGGCGGCGGTGCGCAGTTCGAGGGAGACCGACAGGACGACGCGGTCGCGGTCGGCGGGGGTGGTGGGGTAGCGGGCGGCGAGGGCCGAGGCCAGCGCGCGGACGGCCGCGGGATCGCCCGCGGAGACGGTGTCGAAGACCTCCTTCCAGGCGGTGCGCCAGCCCGCGTTGCGCAGGGTGCCGCGGACGAAGGTGGCGAGCTGCCACTGGTGCGGGATGCCGTACTGGGCGACGAAGGGGAGGCTGTCGCGGTTGGGGTAGACCTCGAACTCCTCGCCCGCCAGGACCAGCGGCCGGGTGGCCTCCCAGGGGCGGGCGGCGGTGCGTTCGGCCCCGGAGTCGATGTGCCGGGCCGGGGAGCCGAGGGCCGCGAGGACCCCGTACGGGGCCCAGCTGAAGCGGTAGCGGAAGGCGTTGGGGACCGCCGGGACCCCTCCGCAGTAGGAGGTGAACGCGGCGGTCGCCGGTAACGAGCCGATGGCCTCGCGGCCCCGGGCGACCAGGTCGTGGGCCATCAGGTGGTCGATGCCGGGGTCGAGTCCGGCCTCGGTGAGCACGACGGTACGGGTCCGGGCGGCGGCCGCGCCGGCGAGCGCGGCGAGCTCCGGGGAGACGTAGCTGGTGCAGGCGAAGTGGGCCCCGCGGTCGGTCGCCAGCCGCAGCAGCGCCGGGTGTTCGGCGGCGGGGAGCATGGAGACGAGGACGTCTCCGGGGCCCACCCCGTCCGCCAGGGCGGACGGGGTGAGGGCGCGGACCTCCGCGCGGCCCGCGAGGCCGTGGGCGGCCAGGCGGGCGGTGGCGCGCTCGGCGGTGCGGTCCCACAGGACCACGCGACGGGCGCGCTCACAGACGAGGGACAGGCCGGAACGGCCGGTGGACAGGCCGGTGCCTATCCAGTGGACGGTGCCGGACGCCGGCGCCGCGGCGGGTGAGGGCGGGTCAGCGGACAAGGGGTGCCTCCTGGGCTTCGACTGCGGTCCGGTAGGTGTGCAGGGCGCGGGCCCAGACGCCGTCCCACTCGGCCAGGCGCATCAGGTGCGGGGCGAGTTCGGCGGAGAAGGCGGTGCTGGCCTCGACGGGGAGGAGGGAGGGGAGGTTGTCGATGGCGATGAGGTCGAGGCGGGGGGCCTCGGCGCGCAGCGTGCGGACGGGTTCGGTCCAGGTGGTGGTCTCGTCGTAGACCGGCAGGACGTTGCAGTCGGAGGTGACGTCGCAGGTGACGTCGGAGAGGAGGGAGAGGCGGCGGGCGGGGTCGTCGAGGTCGGCCTTGGTCAGGAACGGCGGTACGGGGGTGGTGGTCAGGACGGTGTTGACCATCAGGTCGTGGCCGAGCAGCGCGGCCCGGTCCAGGGAGCGGGTCTCGGCGAGGTCCCAGCGGGTGGGTTCCAGTCCGGCCCGCACGAGGGCGTCGCAGGCGCCGCGGCCGCTGCGGCCGAGGGCTCCGACGACGAGGGCGGTGGTGGGGTCGCCGGCGGTGGCGCCGGAGGCGAGGAGGGCGTCGAGGGCGGGCCGGTCGGTGGGGGTCAGCGGGGTGGTGAGGGTGCCGCGGTGGTGCAGGACGGCGAGGGCGGCGCCGATGTAGCCGGCCCAGTAGCCGAAGGCGGCGACGCGGCGGCCGGCTTCGTCGGTGAGGTACTCCGTGTCGAGCAGGGCGCCGCCGCCGGCGGTGAAGCGGGAGAGCAGTTCGGCGGCGCCGGACTGGCCCTTGTAGGCGTGGGCGAAGTAGATGTGGCGGTGGCGCAGGGCGGGGGCGGCGGGGCCGGCGGGGAGTTCCTTGAGGCCGAGGACGTAGGCGTCGGCGGGGGCCTCGGCGTCCCAGGAGGCGGTGGGGGCGGTGGCGCAGCCGGCGGCGGCGTAGTCGGCGAGGGGGAAGGCGCGCTGGTCCGACTCCTCGACGGTGATCCGGACCCCGGCCTCCACCAGGCGGCCCGCGTCGTGCGGGGTGAGGGGGGCGCGGCGCTCGGTGGGGCGGGCCTCGTGGCGCATCCAGAGGTGAGTACTGTCCGACATGGTGCGTTTTGTCCTGTCTGAAGGCATAGGGGTGGGAGACCCCCGGCCTGATCGCGGTTGCGGGGGCGACGTCCTGGGAGTGCCTGCGCGCTAGAGGAGCGGGATCCGGGCGTTCGCCAGAGGGCGGTAGGCGGGGGTCGCTGTGGCGCTCCAGCCTGCCGTGCGCAGTTCGGTGACGACGGCGGTGGCGAGCGCCACCGCGAGCGGCTCCCCCGGGCAGCGGTGGGCCGCCGCGCCGAAGGTGAAGATCACGGGATTCACCCGGCCGGGTGACAGGGCGTGGGGGTCCGGGTTGACGGCGGGGTCCCGGTTGGCGGCGGCGAGCACCACGAGGAGCTGCTGCCCGGGCTCCACGGTGGAGCCCGCGTGGGTGAAGGCCCCGGCGGCGAAGCGGCGGGTGTTCTGGATCGGGGCGTCGTGGCGGACCACCTCGCGCACGAGCGCGCCCGTGTCGGGGGCTTCCGCGCCCCGGGCGAGGGCGACCAGGGTGTTGCCGATGAGCCCGGCGGTGGCGTCGTAGGTCTGGGAGAGGAAGCCGATGGCGTTGGAGAGCAGCGGGCCGAGGTCGACCAGGCCTTCCCGGTCGGCGGCCCGCACCAGCCCGGCGAGCAGTCCGTGTGCCCGGCCGGCGCCGTACCCCTCCCGGATCCCGGCACCGGACGCCGCCCCCGGCGTGCCGCCCGGCGCCGCCTCCGGGCCGGCGGCGGCGGCCGAGTCCAGTACCGGGCCGAGGAGTTCGCGCAGCCGGACGGCGGCCACCGCGGCCGCCTCCCGGTCCTCGGGTCCCGCGGTGGCGGGGATGCAGCGGACGAAGTCGGCGATCGCGCGGGCCGCCTCGCGGTCGGCGCCCCCGGTCAGCCCGGCGAGCACCGCGACCACCCGCGCCGGGACCCCGAACATCAGCTCCTCGTAGGGGACTTCGCCGCCCGCGGCGAGTGCCTCACGGGTGAACCGGGCCGCCAGCTCCCCCGCGTACGCGGTGTCGGCAGTGGCCAGGGACCCCGCGACGGCCCCCTTCAGGCGGGCCGCCGCCGCGCCGTCGGTCATCCGCACCAGCTGCCCGAACACCTCGCCGGCGGCCGTGCCGGCGATCCCGGCCGGAACCGGCTCCGCCACGGGCCGTACCCGCAGGACGCCGCTGCCGAGCACCGCGCGCACCGCGGCCGCGTCGGCCGCCACCCAGGCCCCCAGCGCCTCGTCGAAGGCGAAGGGGCGCTCGGCCACCAGGCGCGCGTAGAAGGGGTAGGGGTCCGGGAGGCGGACGGCCTCGACGGGGCTGACGGTCGTGGTGCTCACTGAGAAACTCCCTCTTTTGCGCCTGAACCGGCGCCGCTCTCGCGGACTTGGTGGCCCGCCGTCGTGCTTCCTCAATTGACGGTTGCGGTCTTCGTCGTTGGGAACCGCCCCGCACGGCACGTTCGCTCCCGGCCTCCGGATCAGGCGGCCGTCGCGCGGGCCGCCCTGCGCATGTCGAGGGAGCCCGCGATGGCCATCCTGAGCACCTCCGAGGTGCCCTCGTAGACGCGCAGGGAGCGGATCTGCCGGTACAGCCGCTCGGTGACCGAGCCCTGCACGATGCCCGCCGCCCCGAGCAGCTGCACGGCGGAGTCGACGACCCCCTGGGCGGCCTCGGTGGCGTGCACCTTCGCGATGTTGGAGTGCCGGGCGAACCGCCGGCTGCCGCGGTCGGTCTCCCAGGCGGCCCGCGCCACCAGCAGCGCGGCCGCGTTCAGCTGCACCTCCATGTCGGCGAGGGAGGCCTTCACCAGCTGGAGGTCGAACAGGGTGGCCCCGTACGCCTCCCGCCCCAGGACGTGGGCGAGCGCGGTGTCGAAGGCCCGTCGGGCGAAGCCGAGGGCCGCCGCGCCGACCGTCGTACGGAACCGCTCCAGCAGGTCGACGGCGACCACGAACCCCTTCCCCGGCCGCCCCAGCAGCGCGTCCGCAGGCAGCCGGCACCCTTCGAAGGACAGGTGCGCGAAGGATCGCGGGGCGATCGCGTCGATCCGCTCGACCCGCAGGCCGGGAGTCGCCGCGGGCACCAGGAAGGCCGACAGCCCCAGCGGGCCGGGGCCCTGCCCGGTGCGGGCGATGACCACGAACACGTCGGCGATGGTCCCGTTGGCGATCCAGGCCTTGCGCCCGTCGAGCACGTACGAACCGTCCGCCGCGTCCTTCACCGCCTCCAGCCCCACCGAGGCCACGTCCGAGCCGGCCTCCTTCTCGGAGACCGCGAAGGCCCCGATCAGGGTCCCCGCCGCCATCCCCGGCAGGTAGCGGCGGCGCTGCGCCTCGCTGCCGAAGCGCAGCAGCGGGGTCGCGGCCAGCGCCTGGATGGAGAAGGCGAAGTCGGCGAGGTCCTCCGCGTACGCGAGGGCCTCGCGGCGCAGGCACACCGCGCGGAAGTCGTCCACCGGGGCGCCCCGGGGGTCCAGTTCGGCCAGCCAGCCCGCAGCGCCCAGGGCCCGCACGAGCCGGCGCCCGGCCGCGTCCGGGTCGAGGGCGCGGATCTCCTCCCACAGCACCCGGTTGCTGTCGCACCAGGCCCCGGCCTCCTCGGCGAGGCGGCGGTGGGAGTCCTCGTAGAAGGGCAGGGCGAGGACCTCGGGGTCGAAGCTCGTCGTCAGTTCCATCGTCCGGCTCCTCAGATGACCAGGTCGGCGGGGGTGTCGGCAGGGGCGGCGACCGGCTCGGGGGCAGCCTCGGCGGCGCGGACCCGCTTCACCAGGGCGTGCTCGACGAAGTAGGCGAAGGAGGCGTAGCCGCGCCAGATGCGGCGCCATTCGCGCTGCACCGCCTCCTCGCCGGAACCGCGCAGCACCTCGTCGAGGTAGGCGACGACGATCTCGGCCGACTGGCGGGCGTGGCCCGCCGAGAAGTTGTCGATGGACAGGTGGGCCTCTTCGTAGGAGACGTCGAGGCCGTGGCGGCGCAGCTTCTGGATCTCGTGCAGCCGCATCGCGCCGAGGCCGAACATCTCGATGCCCAGGTTGTAGCCGAGGATCTCGTTGTAGAGGCTGTCGGGGAAGAGCGACAGGCACACCTGGTGGATGGAGAAGCCGTACAGGTGGTCCGGCAGGTCGCCCTGGTGCAGGAAGGCCTCCTGCCGGATGTGCGGCAGGTCCATGTCCATGCCGGCCAGCACCTTGTGGATGATCGTGATGTGGTTCTTGGCCATGTCGCCGCGGCCCATCTCGTCCGCGTAGATGGAGAAGAGCAGGTCGTCGCTGCGCCGGCCGCGGCGGCCCAGGTTGCCGATCCGGTGCGCCCAGGTGCCGTCGATGAGGCTGCCGAGGGCGTACGTCGACTGCTCGAAGACGACTTCGTCGCGGGAGGGGATCTCGGTGAGCGGCTCGTACGGGTCCACCAGCTTGTCCCAGTAGATCCGCTCGACCCGCTCCATCAGCGCCCCGGGCGTGTACGGGAACCAGCTCGCGTCGGTCAGCACGCCGTCGGCCCCGTGCGCGAAGAGCAGTTCGGCCTCGGCCAGCCCGGCCTCGGCGCGGGCGCGGGCCTGCGGCAGCACGTTCGGGTGACGCTCGAAGGTGACGAGGCGGTGGAAGAAGCGGCGGTGGTCGCCGGGGTCCTCGGGTTCGCGGACGAGCACGTCGGCGGGCCGCACGGTGGCGAGCCGGCCGCTCCAGGCGCGGGCCGGCTCGTCGCCCGCGGTGCTGGGCACGAGGTCCGCGCCCGCGGGTTCGCCGTCGGCGACGGCCTGCGCCCAGGCGGCCAGGACGGCCGCCTCCCGCTCGTCGAAGATGCCGAACATGGGGCCGCCGAACTTGATGGACTTCAGGAAGCGGCAGGGGCCGCCGTCGCGGGCGGGCCGGATCTGGCGGGCGGTGCGGAACTCCCGTACGAAGGCGGCCGGGTCGAGCTGCCCGTCGTCGAGCCAGTCGGTGAGCTTGCGGGTGCCCAGGCGCACCGCGCGGTGCTGGCGGCCCGCGTGCGGCGCGTGCCGCTCCACGATCCGCGCGACCCGGGCGTCCAGCGAGAGCCCGTCGTGCCAGGCGGCGAGCTCGGAGAGGGCCGCGGTGTGCTCGCGTTCCAGGCGTACGAGCAGGCGTACGGCGGCCAGCGCGCGGCGGCGGTCCTCGGCTCCGGTGGGCGACTGCTCGGTGAAGGAGAGGTACTCGGCGAGCAGCGGGCGCACGTCGCTCTCGGCGAGCATCGGCTCGATGCCGAGCAGCAGGTCGTCCAGGCCGAGGGCGTGGGCGGCGTAGTGGACGCCGACGACCTCGGGGAGGAAGGAGGCCGGCAGCCGGGACAGGGCCAGGTGGAAGGCGCCGTGCAGGGCGGTGAGCGGGCGGGCGCCGGTCTCGTCGAGGAAGGCGGCGGCCTCCACCCCGGACAGGAACACGCCGTGGCCGACCAGGGCCCGGCGGCGGCGGCCGAGCATGCCGGCCTCGGTGGTGCCCTCGCCCTGGAGCAGCCAGTGCTGCCCGAAGAGGCGGCCCACGATCTCGGCGGGCTGGGTCGCGGCCTGCGAGAGGGTGTCCAGCCAGCATCCGCCGGTCAGCGCCAGGGGCGCGCGCTGGCGCAGGACGGCCGTGCGCACCTCGGGGTCGGGGTGGGTGCGCAGCGGGGCGAGGACGGCGGCGAGTTCGGCGCGGGCGGCCAGCACCTGAGCCGCGACCCCGTCGGCGTCGGCGGGCTCCGGCAGCTCCGGGTCGTCGGGCTCGGGGGCCAGGAATGCGGCGAGGACCCGGCGGGCGGCGAGCAGCACGCCCTCGCTCTCCTGGTCGGCGAGGAGCCGGCGGAACAGCCCCGCGGGGGGCAGGGCGGTGATCCGCGCGGCCTCGGCGGCGCCGGCCGGGGAGGCCTCGAAGGGGGCGGGCGGCAGGGAGGTGGTCAGGTCGGGCAGGGTGAAGGCGGGCGCGAAGGAGCCGCGCGCCATGTCGAGGGAGGTCTCCTCGCCGGGGGTGAGGGGCGCGTTCATGTCAGTGGTCCCCCTGCCGGGCGGAGTCGTCGGCCTGCCGGGCGGAATCGGAGCCGGTCGCGGAGCCGGTCGCGGAGCCGGTCGCGGAGGCGGAGCCGGTCGCGGGGAGCTTGCGCAGCAGGACGCCGATCCGCACGCCCGGGACGCTGGAGGCGAGCAGGTAGTGCCCGCGGGGCCTCAGGTCCCCGGCCGCCTCCCGGTCGACGAGGTTGATCAGCGGGTCGGCGGCGAAGCAGTGGCCCACGCGTGGGATGTTGTCCAGGAAGAGCTGCTCGCGGGTGAAGCCGGCCTGGCGTTCCTTGAGGACGACCAGCGGCTTGTAGAGGTTGGCGTGGAGCACCCCCTGGATGTCGCCGATCTTCATCCCGGCCTCTTCCAGGATCTGCCGGTTGACCTCGCGGGCGAGGTCGGAGCTGATCTCGTTGGACCAGTCGAGACCGGCCGGGTCCTGGGCGCCGGCGCCCGCGACGATCTCGTAGGCGTCCGGGCCGAGGGGGTCGGCGCTGATCAGGCACGAGGCGGCGCCGTCGCTGAAGAGCGCGAAGTTCTCCATGCGGACGGCCTCGTCGGTGACCCGGTCGGCGGTGACGACCATGACCCGGCGGTACATGCCGGAGGCGACGTAGGCCTGTCCGGTGCGGATGCCCGCGAGGAGGTTGGCGCAGCGGCCGAGGGTGAGGCCGGTGAAGGCGGCCGCGCCGAGGCCGGTGGCGGCCAGGACGTTCTCCACGAACGCGCCGTGGGTGCGGGGGCCGCCGGGGAAGCGGGTGGAGCACAGGATGAGGCAGTCCACGTCCGCCGGGGCGGCGCCCGCGCCGTCGAGGGTGGCGCGGGCGGTCTCGGCGGCGAGGGTCTCCAGGGCCTTGGCGGTGCGGTGGACGGTGCCCCAGCCCCACAGTTCGGCACGGGGAGGCATGCCGAACGTACGGGCCCGCTCCGCCAGGCCGTCGACCGTGGTGTGGGCGGCGGGGAGTTCGCCGAGGACGTAGCGGGGCGCGGACAGGTGGACGGCGGGGGCCGCGGATAACGCGGAGGCGGCGGGTGACGCGTACGGAAGGCTCACGGTGCCGGATCGCTCTCTCGGTCGGCGGACGGGGCGGACGGGGCGGGGGCCAGGAGGGCGTTGGCCTCGGCGTAAGGGAGGGCGTCCAGGCCGAAGTCGAAGGTGCCGGACCCGGTGATCTCACGGGCGGCGCGGACGAGGGCGCCGAGGGCCGCTCGGGACAGGGCCGAGCCGGTGCTGACGCGGCGCACGCCGAGGTCCCCGAGGTCGGCGACGGACAGCTTGAGGGCGCCGGTCATCAGGACGTTGACGGGCCGGTCCACGGCGGAGCAGACCGCGCGGACGGACTCGGCGTCCGGCAGGCCCGGGGCGTAGAGCACGTCGGCGCCGGCGGCCTCGTACGCCTTCAGGCGGCGGATGGTGTCGTCGAGGTCGGGCAGGCCCTGGAAGAAGTTCTCGGCGCGGGCGGTGACGGTGAAGGGGAAGTCGAGTCCCTTCGCGGCCTCGACGGCGGCGGCGACCCGTTCCACGGCTTCGTCGAGCGGGCGCACGGGGTCCTCGTCGCGACCCGTGGAATCCTCCACGGAGCCGCCGACCAGCCCGGCGGCGGCGGCCAGCCGGATGGTCTCGGCGACGTCCTCGGGGCGTTCCCCGAAGCCGCTCTCCAGGTCGGCGGTGACGGGCAGGCCGGTGGCGTCCACGATCGCGGCGGCATTGTCCAGGATCTCGGCGCGGCTGACCCGGTTGGCGCCGTCGGGGCGGCCGAGGCTGTGGGCGAGCCCCGCGCCGGTGGTGGCGAGGGCGGCGAAACCGAGGGAGGCCAGGATGCGTGCGGTGCCGGCGTCCCAGGGGTTGGGGACGACGAAGGGGCGGGGACCGGTGTGCAGGTCCCGGAAGGCGACGGCGCGCCGGAGTCGGGCGGCGTCGGTGGTGCTGGTCATGGGTTCCTCGCAAGGGCTGGGGTGCGTCGGCCGGTTGGTCAGATCAGCTCAACGTACTCATCTCCGCTGCGGGTCGCCGCCGCGGCCGCGCGGGCCAGCGGGCGCAGGACGGCGGTGACGGCGTGCGGCCGGTCCTCGAAGTAGAAGTGGCCGCCCGGCGTCCAGTGGAGCTCCGGCTCGGCGGCGCACTCGCGGGCCCAGGGGCCGAGCGCGGCGGGGCTGACGTGGGGGTCGTCGGCGCCGTTGAGGAGGGTGAGCGGGACCGTGAGGGGGGTGTCCGGCGCGTAGCGGTAGCCGGCGACCATCCGGAAGTCGGCCTTCAGGTGCGGCAGGAGCAGTTCCTGTACGGCCTCGTCCTCGATCACCTCGGGGGGCAGTCCGCCGAAGAACCGGACGGCCTCGGTGAAGGCGCGGCCCTCCAGTGCGGCGGCCTCGACCACGCGGGGGGTCGGCAGCAGCGAGGGGGCGGAGCAGCCGGAGGCGACGAGGCCGGCGAAACCGCGGATGCCGTCGAGGCGTCGGGCGACCTCGAAGGCGAGGGCGGCGCCGAAGCTGTGGCCGAAGAGGAGGAAGGGACGGTCGGCGTCGGCGGCGAGGGCGATGGCGGTGGCGGCGCCGTCGGCGAGGGAGGCGAGGGAGGCGGGGGCGGGTTCGCGGAAGCGGTGGCCGCGGCCGGGCGGGCAGACTGCGAGGATCCGCGCGTCGGGGTCCATGGCGGGCTGCCAGTCGAGGAAGGTCCGGGGGTTCCCGCCGGCGTGCGGGAAGCAGTAGACGCGGGCGGCGGGGTCAGGGCCGGACGTGGTCTCGGACGTCAGGAACCAGGGCGAGGCAACCACGAGGATCAGCCATTCCTTTGCCGGTCGGTCGGAGGCGGGAGGGGAAGCAGTGCAGTACGGGGCCGTGGTGGTGGATCAATTCCAGCCAACGTCGTTGGTGGAGGTGGGCTGGGGGGTGGGGGTGGTGCCGGGCTGCGGGTTGTTCCAGCCGACGTCACCTGCGTCACCCGCGACGACGTGCGGGTTCGCGTTGTTCCAGCCGACGTCGCCGAGGCGCAGGTGGCTGACGGAGTCGGCCGTGGAGGCACCGTGGGCAAGGCCGGTGACCGCCGTACCGACGCCGAGGGCGATGCCCGCGGCGGCGAGAACCGCGCGGCCGCGGATTCCCGAAACGCGGCCGGCCCGACGAGTCACCATGTGGTTCTTCCCCATTTTGCCCAGTCCCCTCAAGTCGTTTCGCCTTCGGCCATTCCAGGAACGCCAAACCGAGGCGGGTTTCCGGCGGTGGTGATCTCCGGGGCGCCTTGTCGGTGTTCGTTCCTGCGGTGAGACCAAATCTCCCCTGCCGGGTCACGACGAGGTAGACCTACGATGGCTCCGGTTTACGCATTGCGGGAACCCACGGGGTCTCAACCGCCATAAACAGCTGCATACCGGACAGACAGGGGTGGCACGTGGACGTAGTTAAATACGTCAAAACCGCACAAAGCGGTGCACCTGAAGCGCTGTGCGCGGCTGCGGCGGGGGAACCGCAGGCGTTCTTGCGGGAACTCGCAACGCACCTGGGCCTGCTGGCGCAGGAAGCCGCACAGCAGGCGGCCCGGCCCACCCCGGCGCCCGCGGTGGAGTCCCGGCCGGACGAGGAGGTCGTGGGCCCCGGAGTCCGGTACCTGCACGGCCTGGGCAGCATCTCGACGGCGATCAACGAGGCACTGGGCGCGGTCCGCCGGGACATCCTCACGGCCCAGCCCGACGGGGCGCGGCCGAGCGCGGTACTGAAGGACGCGCTGGAATCCGTGCGCCGGCACATCTCGGCGGGGATCGCCATGCGGACCCTGTATCAGCACACCACGAGATTCGACGAGGCGACCAAGGAATATGTCCGCGCCGTAACGGAATATGGCGCCCAGGTTCGCACCCTGGAAGAATTCTTTGACCGTTTGATCATTGTCGACGATGTCGCCTTCATTTCGGCGAACGAGGACCGTACCACGGCGATCTCCATTACCGAACCGACTATCGTACGATTTCTTCGCGACACGTTCGACAAGGCCTGGGACCGGGCGAAGCCCTTTCCCTTCGTCCCGCTGCACGCCGCGAAGGCGGCCGACGAGGTCGTCCCGGCGATCCGGGAGTCCATCAGCCGGCTGCTGGTGGAGGGTTACTCGGACAAGGCGATCGCGCGCCGCATAGGCATCAGCGAACGTTCCCTCCAGGCCCACATCGCTGCGATCAAGCAGGACCTCGGGGCCCTGAACCGATTACAACTCGGCTACCTCCTGGGCCGCAACGAGGCCACCTACGTCCTGTGACCCCGGGAGGACCGGCGCCGCAGCCCACGCCGGTCTTCCCGCAGGACGGGACATCCCCCTCCCCGGGGAGGGGGATGCTCTCACTCGGGCACGCCCGCCGGGCTCGGGGCCGGCCGGGGGCGTCTGCGGGAGACGGCCACGCCGCCGAGGCAGATGGCGCCGCCCAGCAGGGTCAGCCAGCCCGGGACCTCGTCGAGGACGAACCAGGCGATGACCACGACGACGGCGGGCACGGCGTAGGTGGTCGCGCCCATCTTCCCGGCGGTGGTGCGCGACAGGGCGTAGGTCCAGGTGGTGAAGGCCAGGGCCGTCGGGAAGAGACCGAGGTAGACCATGTTGAGGGTGGCGGTGAGCGGGGCGTCGGGGACCTGGTCGATGAGCTGCCCGGCGAACGGCAGGGTGCAGACCGTGCCGACGAAACAGCCGTACGTGGTCACCTGGAGAGGGTTCGCGTGCTGCAGGGCGGGCTTCTGCGACACCACTCCGGCGCCGTAGGCGAGCGCGGCGACCAGGCAGAGCAGCACACCGGTGAGGGAGGAACTCCCGCCCTTGGAGGTGGACATCCCCACGACGGCCGCCCCCACGAAGGACACGCCCATGCCCGCCAGCAGCATCGGCGGGAAACCCTCCTTGAGCAGCCAGCCGCTGAGGAGGGCGATGACGATGGGGCCGATGTTGACCACCATGGCGGCCGTACCGGCATCGACCCCCTGCTCACCCCAGTTCAGCGTCACCATGTAGAGCCCGAACCAGAGCACTCCGGACGCCAGGATCCCGGGCCACGCCTGCCGCGACGGTGGTGGCACCCGTTTGACGAGCAGGACCACCCCCAGCGCGACGGAAGCCGTCAGCAGCCGCCCCAGCGCGAGCGCCCCGGGCCCGAAGTACTCGGCGGACGCGCGGATGGAGACGAATGCGGAGGCCCACATCACGACGGTCACGGCAGCCGCCGACAGGGCACGTTGATCGGTTCTGGACTCGCCAGCCGTTTGATCCATCCCCCGATGTTGGCAGGGATTGCCTTCTGCGGAGGGCGAGTTGGTGCGCATGCGCCACACCGGGGTCCACCTCCGGCCACCTCCGGCCCCGGCAGTGCGGGTGGTGCACGGGCGGCGCGTGAGGACTCAGGCGGTGGCGAGGAGGGAGCGGAGGCGGGTGGCGCAGGCCCGGGGGTGGGTGGTGTTGCCGTTGTGGCCGCCCGGGAAGGTGTGTATCCCGGTGCCCGTGAGCTCCGCCAGGGCGGTCGCGCAGCCGTGATCGAAGACGGTGGCCGGGGTGGTCGCGCCGACGGCGGCGAGGATGCGGGTCGTCGAGCCGGCCAGGGCGGCGGGGGCGAGGGTGTCCCGGGCGGCGGCGAGCACGTCGTGCTCCAGGAAATATCCGAAATTCGCGCGCCGGCGCTCGTCCATGGGCTGCGGGGTGAGGCCCGCCTCGGTCTCCTGGCGGACGGGGTCCATGCCGAGCGACCGGGCGACCTCGGGCAGGGTCGCGGCGAGCCCGGCGCCGCGGTAGAGCTCGCGGAGCCCGAGCGGCTCCGCTTCGTGCCGGACGCGTTCGGCCGCGGGCAGCAGGCGCGGGGCGACCGGCTCGTGGGCGACGAGGGTGGACACCTGCCCGGGGTGACGGACGGCCAGGTGCAGGCCGATGACCGCGCCCAGGCTGGATCCGAGCATCAGCGCCGGCTCGTCGGGGACGGCGGCCAGCAGCCGGTGGACGTCCTCGGCGTGCTCGGCGAGCGAGGTGGCCCGCCCCGGCTCCGCGAGCCGGCTGCGGGAGAGCCCCCGGCGGTCGTAGGTCAGGACGGTGAAGGCGTCGGTGAGGTGCGGGACCAGGTCCACGGTGCGGTCCGCGTCGCCCTCGCCGCTCTGCGAGCTGCCCGAACCGCCCGGCGGCACCGGCCGGTACGCCGGCGGCACCCGCTCCGTCGTCACCGTCGCCGGGGACATCGCCGCCCACCCGGACACCACCGTCTGCGAGACCGCGCAGCGCACCGGCCTGCCGCAGAGTCAGGTCTCGGGCGCCGTCGCCCGTCTGCGCGGGGCCGGCTCCGTCGAGACGGCGCCCGACCCCGCCGACCGCCGCCGGACGCTGGTGCGGCCCTCCCCCGTGGCCTCCGCACGCGTCACGGCCGTACGCGCCGCGGGCAGTTCCAAGGTCGAGGAGGCCCTCGCCCGCGCCCTGGGCGAGGAGGGCGCCGAGCGGCTCCCCGAGGTCACGCGGGCCGTGGAGGTCCTCGCCCGCCACCTCGCCGTCCGCCCCGGGCACTGACCGCGGTCGAACGCACCGGCCGCCGGTCGAGGGCACTCCCCCGCGCGCACCCCGCGAGGTGATCCGGCTCACAACGTGTCACAGCCGCGGTCCCACCGGTGTCTTGAGGCCGAACGACAAGGCCGGACCGAAGGAGAGACACCATGACTCAGCGCACCGAGGTGGTCGTGATCGGCGGCGGATACGCCGGCGTAATGGCCGCCAACCGCCTGACCGGGCGCGACGACGTGAGCGTGACGCTGGTCAACCCGCGCCCGGACTTCGTCGAGCGGATCCGCCTGCACCAGCTGGTGGCCGGGACCCACGACGCGGTCCTCGACTACCGCAAGGTCCTCGCCGGGGGCGTCCGGCTGGTGGTCGACAGCGCGACCCGGATCGACGCGGCCGCACGCACCGTGACACTGGCGACCGGCACTCCCGTCGCCTACGACCACCTCGTCTACGCGGTGGGCAGCGGCAGCGCCGACCCCCGCGTGCCCGGCGCGGCCGAGTTCGCCCACCCGCTGGCCGGCCTGGAGGAGGCGAGGCGGCTGCGCCCGCTCCTCGACGCCGCGCCCGCGGCGGCCCCGGTGACGGTGGTCGGGGGCGGCACGACCGGCATCGAGACCGCCGCCGAACTGGCGGAGCGGGGCCGCGCCGTGACCCTGGTCTGCGGCGGGCCGCTCGGGCCGTCCCTGCACCCCCGGGCCCGGCGCGCGGTGGCCCGGCAGCTGGCGAGGCTCGGAGTGACCGTGCTCGCGGGCCCCGACACGAGGGTGACGGCCGTGTCGCACGATGCCGTGCGGCTCGGCGACGGCCGCGAACTGCCCAGCGCGGTGACCATCTGGACGGCCGGATTCGGCGTGCCCGACCTGGCCGCCCGCAGCGGGCTGACCACCGACGCCCTGGGCCGCCTGCTCACGGACGAGACGCTGACCAGCGTGGACGACGTACGCATCGTCGCGGCCGGGGACTCGGCCGCCCCGTCGGACCTGCCGTTCAGGATGAGCTGCCAGGCCGCCGTCCAGCTGGGTCCGCAGGCCGCCGAGACGGTGCTCAGCCGGATCGCCGGCACCCGGCCCGAGCCCGTCGACGTGGGGTTCGCCGCCCAGTGCCTCAGCCTGGGCCGCCGCGCCGGCCTCCTGCAACCGGCCCACAAGGACGACACCGTCAAGAAGTACCACCTGGCCGGCCGGCCGGGCGCGCTGGTCAAGGAACTCATCTGCAAGGGCATCCCCTGGCAGCTGGGGTACGAGGCCCGCAGGCCCGGCACGCGCACCTGGTGGGCCAAGGACGAGAAGCGCCGGCAGCTGCTGCGCACCGAGCGCGAAGCGACGCCGGCCACCCCCTGAATCACCCGTACCGACCCGTCGACGACAAGGACCCCCTGTGGACGCACGCCTGAGCGATCATGCCGCCGGCCCGGCGACCGACACCTTCGTCTCCCTGCGCAACCTGCTCTTCACCGTCGCCTACGAGATGCTCGGATCGGCCGCCGACGCGGAGGACGTCCTCCAGGAGACCTGGCTGCGCTGGGTCGAGGTCGACCCGGCGCAGGTGGCCGACCACCGCGCCTACCTGGTCCGGATCACCACCCGGCAGGCGCTCAACCGGCTGCGCACGATGCAGCGCCGCAAGGAGGCGTACGTCGGCCAGTGGCTGCCCGAGCCGCTGCTCACCACTCCGGACGTGGCCGAGGACGTGGAGCTCGCCGAGAGCGTGTCGATGGCGATGATGCTGGTCCTGGAGACGCTCTCGCCGACCGAACGCGCCGTCTTCGTGCTCCGCGAGGTCTTCGACGTCGACTACGAGGAGATCGCGGCGGCCGTCGAGAAGACCCCGGCCGCCGTCCGCCAGATAGCGCACCGCGCGCGCCGGCACGTCGACGCCCGCCGCCCCCGCCGGGCGGTCTCCGCGGGCAAGGCGCGGGCGGCCGTGGAGGCGTTCCGGCTCGCGCTCGAAACCAGGAACCTCCAGGCCCTCCTCGACGTGCTCGCCCCCGAGGTCGTCCTGGTGAGCGACGGCGGCGGCGTCAAGCAGGCCGCGCTGCGGCCGGTCGTCGGCGCCGGGAAGGTGGCCCGCTTCTACCTCGGCGGCTCCGCCAAGGCCGGGTACACGGTCACCTGCGAGCTCACCGCGGTCAACGGCAGCCCCGCCCTCGTCGTACGCCTGGACGGGGAGATCGACGGGATCATGGCTGTCCGCGTGGAGGACGACCGCGTCAGCGGGCTCTACTACGTCCGCAACCCCGAGAAGCTCGCCCGCGTCACCTCGGAGACGCCGCTGACCCTCCGCTGACCCCCTCCACCCCGTGCGGTGGACCCCCGCGCCGTCAGCCGGACGCCGGCGCGGGGGCGAAGGACGCCAGGTCCTCGGCGACCGCGCGGACCACGTCCGCGTGCCGCTCCGCCAGGTAGAAGTGCCCGCCGGGGAAGGAGCGGAAGGTGAAGGCCGCCCCCGTCAGCTCCCGCCACCCCATGGCCTCCGCCACGCTCACCCGCGGATCGGACTCCCCGCACAGCACGCTCACGGCGGTGCGCAGCGGCGGCCCCGGCTCGTACCGGTAGGTCTCGACGGCCTTGTAGTCGCTGCGCAGCGACGGGAGGATCAGCTCCCGGAAGTCCGGGTCCGCCAGCAGTGCGGCGTCGGTGCCGGCGAGTGCCGTCAGCTGTCCGATCAGGGCGTCGTCGCCCTGGAGGTGCAGGCTCTCCTCGCGGTGCACGAGCGGGGAGCTCCGCCCGGACAGGACCAGGCCGCGCGGGCCCTCCCCCGCGCGTTCCCACCGGCGGGCGAGCTCGAAGGCGAGTACGGCGCCCATGCTGTGCCCGAACAGCACCACGGGCCGCTCCCGCCACGGCAGCAGCGCCCGTTCCACCCCGTCGACCAGCCCGGCCACCGTGTCCGGGCAGCTCTCCCCCAGCCGCTCCTGACGGCCGGGGTACTGGACGGTGAGCACCTCGGCGTGCGCGGCGAGGTCCCGGGAGAACGGGAAGTAGAAGGAGGCGCTGCCGCCCGCGTGCGGGAGGACGACGAGTACGGGCGCCGTCGGGGGGTGCGCCGTCGGGTGGAAGCGGCGGATCCAGGGGTCGCGGCGGGTGCCGGCGGGGGCGGTCATCGCGCTTCCTTGCCGAAGTGGTCGTCGAGCAGCAGCTTCTTCTGCGGCTTGCCCATGGCGTTGCGCGGTACGGAGGCCACGAAGCGGACCTCGCGGGGGCGTTTGTGGACCGACAGGTGGGAGGCGACGAAGTCGGTCAGTTCGGCGCCGGTGACCCCTTCGGCGACGACGAAGGCGACGATCCGCTGCCCGAGGTCGGTGTCGGGGACGCCGACGACGGCCGCCTCGCTCACCTTGGGGTGGTCCAGCAGGGCGTTCTCGATCTCGCCCGCGCCGATGCGGTAGCCACCGGACTTGATCATGTCGATGGAGGCGCGGCCGACGATGCGGTGGACGCCGTCGCTCTCGTCGACGGCCGCGATGTCGCCCGTACGGAACCACCCGTCCTCGGTGTACGCGGCCGCGGTGGCCTCGGGGCGGCCGAGGTATCCGGAGAACAGCGTGGGCCCGGTCAGCTGGAGTTCGCCGATCTCGGCGCCCGGCTCGGCGGCGATGCGGGTCCGGATGCCGGGGAGCGGGGTGCCGACGGTGCCGGGGCGCACCGCGCCGCCGGCCCGGCCGCTGACGGTGATCAGCGTTTCGGTCATGCCGTAGCGCTCGACGGGGCGGTGTCCGGTGAGGCGTTCCAGGTCCCGGAAGACGGGGGCGGGCAGCGGGGCGCTGCCGGAGACCAGGAGGCGGGCCCCGGACAGGGCGGCGGCGGCCGCCGGGTCGGCGGCCACGCGGGACCAGACGGTGGGCACTCCGAAGTACAGGCTGCCGCCCTCGGCGGCGTAGGCCTGCGGGGTCGGGCGGCCGGTGTGCACGAGGCGGCTGCCGGTGCGCAGGGCGCCGAGGACGCCGAGGACGAGGCCGTGCACGTGGAAGAGCGGGAGCCCGTGCACGAGGGTGTCCTCGGCGCTCCACTGCCAGGCTTCGGCCAGGGCGTCGAGGTCGGCCGCGAGGGCGTCGGCGGCGAGGACCACTCCCTTGGGCGGGCCGGTGGTGCCGGAGGTGTACAGGATCAGCGCGGGGTCCCGCGGCGAGGCGCCGGGAGCGGCGGAGGGCGGGGCGGCGCGCCGGGTGAAGTCGGCCTCGATCGCGACGGCGCCGGAGTCGCGCAGGATGTGGTCGCGTTCGGCGGGGCCGGCGTCGGGGGGCAGCGGTACGCAGGGCACCCCGGCGAGCAGGGCGCCGACGACGGCGGCGACGGTCTCCAGCGAGGCCGTCGCGGTGACGGCGATGGCGGGGGCGCCCGCGATGTCGGCGGCCACGGCGCCCGCCGCGCCCAGCAGTTCCTCGTACGAAGCGGTGCGGCCGGCGACGCGGATGGCGTCCGCCCGGTCGCCGTACGTCCCGTCCAGTGCGGTCAGCACGCGGCAACTCCCTGTCGGTGGTGGGGAACCCAGGCTACGTTCCCCACCTGACTCCCGGCCGAGCGGTCCCGCCCCGCCCCCGAGGGGTGCGGGGCGGGACCGCTCGGCCGTGCAGGACGACGCGTGGGAGCGGTGCCCGGTACCGGTGTCCGGGACCGCGCCCGGCGAGGGCGTCCTGCCTAGATGACGCCCTGGGCCAGCATCGCGTCGGCCACGCGCTCGAAGCCGGCGATGTTGGCGCCCGTCACGTAGTCGCCCGCGGCCCCGTAGCGGGCCGCCGTCTCGTGGGAGACCGCGTGGATCGAACGCATGATGCCCGCGAGCTCCTCCTCGACCTTGTCGCGGCTCCACGCCACCCGGCCCGCGTTCTGCGCCATTTCCAGCGCGCTGACGGCGACGCCGCCCGCGTTGGCGGCCTTGCCCGGTCCGAAGGCGACGCCCGCTCCCTGGAAGAGGTGGACCGCGTCGGGGGTGGTGGGCATGTTCGCGCCCTCCGAGACGGCCTTGACGCCGTTGGCGACGAGCGTGCGCGCGTCCTCGACGCCCAGCTCGTTCTGGGTCGCCGAGGGGAAGGCGACGTCCGCCGGCACCTCCCAGACCCGTCCGCCCCGCACGAAGCGGGCGGAGGGCCCGCGGCGGGCGGCGTACTCGTCGATGCGGCCGCGCTCGACCTCCTTGATCTGCTTGAGCAGGGCGAGGTCGATGCCCTTGTCGTCGACGACGTAGCCCGAGGAGTCGGAGGCCGTCAGCGGGTTGGCGCCGAGCTGCTGGAGCTTCTCGATCGTGTACAGGGCGACGTTGCCGGAGCCGGAGACCACCGCGGAGAGGCCGTCCAGCGACTCGCCGCGGACCGCCAGCATCTCGGCGGCGAACAGCACCGCTCCGTAGCCGGTGGCCTCGGGGCGGATCGCGGAGCCGCCCCAGCCCTGGCCCTTGCCGGTCAGGACTCCGGCCTCCCAGCGGTTGGTGATGCGGCGGTACTGGCCGAAGAGGTAGCCGATCTCGCGGCCGCCGACGCCGATGTCACCGGCCGGGACGTCGGTGTGCTCGCCGATGTGGCGGGACAGCTCGGTCATGAAGGACTGGCAGAAGCGCATGACTTCGGCGTCGGACTTGCCGTGCGGGTCGAAGTCGCTGCCGCCCTTGCCGCCGCCGATGCCGAGGCCGGTCAGGGCGTTCTTGAAGATCTGCTCGAAGCCGAGGAACTTCACGACGCCGATGTCCACCGACGGGTGGAAGCGCAGGCCGCCCTTGTAGGGGCCCAGCGCGCTGTTGAACTCGACGCGGTAGCCGCGGTTGACGTGCACCCGGCCCCGGTCGTCGGTCCACGGCACGCGGAAGATGATCTGGCGCTCGGGCTCCAGGAGCCGCTCGACGAGGCCGGCCTCGGCGTACTCGGGACGTGCGGCGAGAACGGGGGCCAGGGTGTCCAGGACCTCGCGTACGGCCTGGTGGAACTCGGGCTGTGCGGGGTTGCGGCGCTCGATGTCCGCCCGCAGTACGTCCAGCCTGTCCTTGGCGTCGGTCACGTCTGTTTCCTCTCCGATGTCTGTCGGGGGGCGTGCGGGCCCGGCCGAAGGAGCGTACCGCGCCCGGGCTGCGCCCCGGCAAAGCCTCTCCCAAGGCTCTGAACTGGGACTTTGGGCCGCGTCGGATATGTCGGGACGTGGCCGTCGGCGCGCCGTAGGATCACCCCGGACCGGCTCCCCGTCGCTTGGACGGTCCGACGGGGGGCGGCACGAGCACGGGGAAGAGGGCTGCGTGGAGACGGTACGGATGGCTTCGCTGATCGCGGCGGTGGTGACGACGGGGCTGGTGAGCGGGCTCTTCTACGGATTCGCGGTGGCGGTCATGCCCGCCCTGCGCGGTGCGGGCGACCGGACGGCCGTGGAGGTGATGCAGCGGGTCAACGTCTCGATCCTCAACGGCTGGTTCCTGGCCGGTTTCCTGGGCGCGCCGCTGTTCACCGGGCTCGCCCTGGTCCTGCACCTGCCCGCGGACGGGCGGGGGGTGCTGCCTCCGCTGATCGGGGCGTTCGTGGCGAGCGTCCTCGCGCTGGTCGTCACGGGGCGGGTGAACATCCCGCTCAACAACGCCCTGGAGCAGGCCGGCCCGGCGGACGCCCTGGCCGACCCGGCCGCCGTGCGCCGCGCGTTCGAGGGACCGTGGGTCCGCGCGAACGTGTGGCGCACGCTGCTCTGCACGGCGGCGACCGGTCTGCTGGCGTGGGCACTGGTCCTGTACGGACGGTCCCGCTAGGTCCTGGCCACCGTGTCCCGGCCGTGCAGGAGGAGGGCGCGACCCGGCGCCGCCCGCCGCGGAACTCGACGACCGCCGAGGCGGCCGAGGCGGCCGCGGCGAGCAGCGCGAGCAGCGCGAGCAGCGCGAGCAGCGCGAGCAGCGCGAGCAGCGCGAGCAGCGCGAGCAGCGCGAGCAGCGCGAGCAGGAAGACCGTGCCGAAGAGGCCTTTGCCGTCGATGGCGGCGTTGAAGTGCTGCATGGCGATGACGTACGTACGGTCGTCGGAGGCGGCCAGCCCCGGCATCACCGAGACCTCGAGGGCGAAGAACAGGCCCACCATCAGGCCGACCAGGACGGTCGCCGGCCCCAGCAGGAAGCCCGCCGCCCGGGTTCTTGCGCCGCCCCCGTATCCGCCACCGCGCGGTCGTGACCGTTCCGCTTCCATGGGCGTCCGGGGCGCCCCCGGGCCCGCGGAAAACCGGCGATCCGATTTCTTTTCCGGATCAACCCGATTCGCAATCGGCAAACGGAGTCCGAATAACGAGTGCCACACAGATCTTTATCATCGGATACTCCAGGCCAATTCCACTCTCCCTCGACCCAGGCTCCAACGGAATACAAAAAAGGCTGCCGCGATCCGATGCGCATCGGATCGCGGCAGCCTTGAGAAAACGACCTGGGGCGGCTCAGCCGGCCTTTCGGCGGAAGTTGCGGTTCTGGACGTTGGGGCCGTTGAGCCCGTTGATCTTGGACCGTCCTTCCAGGTGGGCCTGCTGCGAGCGGTTGGTGCGGACCTTGCGCTCCAGAGCCTCGCGGAACTTTCGCTTGCTATCGGTCTCAGCGGCGTGGTTTTCCGGCGTATCAGTCATACGTACCTCCTGAGCATTTTCTAGAGCCGTTTTAGTGTGACATCCCAGCGGCGATATGGCGACCCTCTTCCCCATCGGACTGAACAAATCCAGCCACCCTCCCGACTTTCCTCGAAGGGGAGATGTGGAAGGCCCGGCCGGCACGCCGGAAAGCGTGCCGGCCGGGCCGGTGGCGGGCGGGGTGGGTCAGGCGACGTAGCCGGCGAGTTCGGCGGCGAGCGCGGCGTCCACATTGGCCTTCAGGAAGGTTCCGCTCTCCTCGTGGCTCTCGGCGAGGATCTCCCCGTCGGAGTGGATCCGCGCGACCAGGTGGCCCTCGGTGTACGGGATGAGGACCTCGATCTCGGTCTCGGGGTGCGGCAGCCCCGCCTCGATCCGGGCCAGCAGCTCGGGAACTCCCTCCCCGGTGCGGGCGGAGACGACGACGGCTCCCGGCTCGGCCGCCAGCAGCCGCTCCAGGGTCTGCGCGGAGGCGGTGTCGGCCTTGTTGACCACGACGACCTCCGGCACGCCGGCGCCGCCGACCTCGCCGACGACGGCGCGCACGGCCTCGATCTGGGCTTCCGGGTCCGGGTGCGAGCCGTCGACCACGTGCAGGATGAGGTCCGCCTCGGCGACCTCCTCCAGGGTGGAACGGAAGGCGTCGACGAGCTGGTGGGGCAGGTGGCGGACGAACCCGACGGTGTCGGCCAGGGTGTAGGCCCGCCCGGCGGGCGTCTCGGACCGGCGCACGGTCGGATCGAGGGTGGCGAACAGGGCGTTCTGGACGTGGACCTCGGCCCCGGTGAGCCGGTTGAGCAGCGAGGACTTGCCCGCGTTGGTGTAGCCCGCGATGGCGACCGAGGGGACCTTGTTGCGGCGGCGCTCCTGGCGCTTGAGGTCGCGTGCGGTCTTCATCTCGTCGATGTCCCTGCGCATCTTGGCCATCTTGTCGCGCAGCCGGCGCCGGTCCGTCTCGATCTTCGTCTCGCCGGGGCCGCGGGTGGCCATGCCGCCGCCCCCGGCGCCGCCGCCGCCCATCTGCCGGGACAGCGAGGCGCCCCAGCCGCGCAGGCGCGGCAGCATGTACTGCATCTGCGCGAGCGCGACCTGCGCCTTGCCCTCGCGGGACGTGGCCCGCTGGGCGAAGATGTCGAGGATCAGGGCGGTCCGGTCGACGACCTTGACCTGCACGAACTCCTCCAGCCGGACCAGCTGGGAGGGGCTCAGCTCGCCGTCGCACACCACCGTGTCGGCACCGGTCCGCTCGACGATCTCGCGCAGTTCCTTCGCCTTCCCCGAGCCGATGTAGGTGGCCGGGTCCGGCTTGTCGCGGCGCTGGATGACTCCGTCGAGCACGAGGGCGCCCGCCGTCTCGGCGAGGGCGGCCAGCTCGGCGAGGGAGCTCTCGGCCTCCGCGGCCGAGCCGGAGGTCCACACTCCGACCAGCACCACGCGTTCGAGGCGGACCTGACGCTGCTCGACCTCGACGACGTCGCGCAGTTCGGTCGACAGGCCGGCGACGTGGCGCAGTCCGGTCTCCTCCCGGGCGTCGATGGCGTCGGCGGCGCCGATGGGGCGGGTGGTGGTGCCGGGCTGCTCTGTGGCGGTCATGCGCTTCCTCTCAGAAGGGGTGGGTGGGGTGGATCACTGGTTCAGACGGCCGGTGAGACGGATGTCCGCGGAGGACGATCCGACGGTGACCGTGCGGGGGCCGGGGGCGTTCTGCCAGGCGTGCCCGCGGGTGTCCCAGTACTGGAGCCGGCGGGCGTCGACGGGCAGGGTGACGCGCTTCTCCTCGCCCGGCTCCAGGGAGACCTTGGTGTAGGCGGCGAGTGCGCGGACGGCCTGCGGGGCGGTGACGAGGCCGCTGGGGCCCAGGTAGACCTGGACCGCCTCCTTGCCCGCGACGGAGCCGGTGTTGCGGACGGTGACGTGGACGGCGGCGCCCGCGCCGGTGCGTTCCACGACCAGGTCGCGGTAGTCGAAGGTGGTGTAGGACAGGCCGTGCCCGAAGGGGAAGAGCGGGGCGACGCCCTGCTGTTCGTACCAGCGGTGGCCGACGTTGACGCCCTCGCTGTACGTCTGCTTGCCGCCGACGCCGGGGAAGCGCTCGGGGTGCCCGGCCATCGGCTGGGCGCTCTCGGAGGCCGGGAAGGTCTGGGTGAGCTTGCCGCTGGGGTTGGCGTCCCCGTACAGCAGGGCCGCCGTGGCCCGGGCCCCTTCCTGGCCCGGATACCACATGTCGAGGACGGCCGCGGTGCCGGAGAGCCACGGCATCAGCACCGAGGAGCCGGTGTTGAGGACGACGACGGTGTTCGGGTTGGCGCGGGTGACGGCGGTGACGAGCTCGTCCTGGCCGTCCGGCAGGGAGAGGGAGGGGCGGTCGTAGCCCTCGGAGCCCTCGTCCTGGACGAAGACGACCGCGGTCCGGGCGGCGGCCGCGGCGGCCACGGCGCGGTCGAGGTCGCGGGCGGCCTGCTCCGGGGTGACCCAGGTGAGGTCGACGGACAGCGGGCGGTCGGGCCACGCCCAGCCGTTCATGGACAGTTTGTGCGTGCCGCGGGTCAGGCGCAGGACGACGCTGGTGGTGTCGCTGAAGGAGTCGGCCGCGTATACGGGGCTCTGTCCGTCGATCTGGAGGACGGCCAGGCCCCCGTCGACGCGCAGGCCGATGCGGTAGTCACCGTCGGCGGGGACGGTCAGGGTGCCGTCGTAGAAGGTGCGGTCGCCGCCCGGGTCGAGCTGCCTGCCGCCCGTGAACGCGGGGCTGAGCTGCTCGGCGGTGAGCGGTGTGCCGAGGCGGTCGACACCCGGCTCGTAGCGGACGGTGGCGCCGGATCCGGCCCGTTCGCGCAGGGCGTCCAGGGGTGCCCCGGCACCGTCGGGCACCACGTGCGCGCTGCCCAGGCCGGACACCTTGGGGCGCAGGGCGCTGTCGCCGATGACGGCGAGGTCGGAGCCGGCCGGGCCGGTGAGGGGCAGGGCCGGGCGGCCTGCGACGGTGGTGTTGCGCAGCAGGACGGCGCCGTTCTCGGCGATCCGGCGGGCGGTGTCGCGGCCGGCCTGCGCGTCGCGCGCGGGGCGCGGGCGGGCGGCGTCGAGGAGGCCGAAGCGTTCCATCTGCCCGACGATGCGGGTGACGGAGCGGTCGAGGGCGGCCTGGGGGACGGTGCCGTCGCGCAGGGCGGCGCGCAGGGCGGCGCCGAAGTGCCTGGCGTCGGGGACCGGGTCGGTGGGCTTGCCCATCTCCAGGCCGAGTTCCTGGTCCAGGCCCTTGTTCAGGTCGGTGGTGGCGTGGGTGGCGAGCCAGTCGGACATCACCCACCCCTTGAAGCCCCACTGTTCGCGCAGGACCTTCTGCAGGAGCTGGTCGTTGCCGCAGGAGGGGGTGCCGTTGACGCCGTTGTAGGAGCACATGACGGCGGCGGCACCGGCGTCGACGGCGCTGCGGAAGGCGGGGAGTTCGACTTCCTGGAGGGTCTGCTCGTCGATGGAGGCGTCCACGGTGAAGCGGTCGGTCTCCTGGTTGTTGCCCGCGAAGTGCTTGACCGTGGCCATCAGGCCCTGGCTCTGGATGCCCTTGATCTGGGCGGCGGCGGTGCGGGAGGTGACGAGGGGGTCCTCGCTGAACGTCTCGAAGTTGCGGCCGCCGTGGGGCACCCGGATGGTGTTGACCATCGGTCCGAGGACCACGTCCTGGCCCAGGGCGCGGCCCTCGTGGCCGAGGACGGTGCCGTAGGCGGTGGCGAGGGAGTCGTCGAAGGTCGCGGCGAGGGCGGTCGGGGTGGGCAGCGCGGTGGCCCGCACCCCGTTGAGGCGGACCCCGACGGGGCCGTCGGAGGCCTGGAGCGGCGGTATCCCGAGGCGGGGCACGCCCGGCAGGTAGCCGACGCCGCGGGCGAGGGGGCCGCCGGTGGGACCGGCCGTCCAGTGGACGAAGGACAGCTTCTCGTCGAGGGTCATCCGCGCGACCAGCGCCCGGACGCGGGGGCTGCCCTCGGTGGCGGCCCCGGCGGCGTGGCCGGCGGCCGGGGTGAGGAGGCTGCCGGTGCAGAAGAGCGCCGCGCAGACGGCGAGCACGCGAGCGGCCCGGCGCGGGCCCCGCCGCCCGCGGCTGCGGAGTCTGCTGCGGAGGCGGGGTATCGGGTCCCCTGGCGTGCGGGACGGCATGTGGTCTCCCTGGGTGTGGGCGCGCGGCTGCCCCGGGACGGGCGCCGGGTACGCGCACCTCCACGCTTCCGGAGATCCGCCCGGGGGGCGAGGTTCCCCGGCCACACTGTTCGGAGTACGCGGTTCCGGTGGTGTTCGGCCGTGCGGGGAAAGGGATCCGTGGGGGTCGGCTGCCCGCGGCGGGCGCCGCGGAGGGCGCCCGCGGGGCCCCGTACGGGCTCCGGCGGGCCCCGGGTGGTGGCCGGGTCACCACCCGGGGCGGTACGCGGCGGCGGGGAGCCGGGACCGGGCGGCCACCCCGGGCGGCGCCGGGAAGTGTGGTTCCGGCCTACCTGGGCGCCGGCCGGTACGCGGGTGACGGTGGAGGGACCCAATGACCTGCCCCGGCCCCCACGTCCGGGGTGCAGAATGCGAGGAGCGCCATGAGGGCCATCCGCCCGGTGGAAGCCGAGACCCCGACACGTGACCAGTCCGCGGAGGTGCGGGCGCTGTGCACGTCGGTGCTGGGGTCGCTTCGCCGCCGGGACCAGCGTCACAAGGGCGAGCTCTACGTGCACGGGCTGCTGAACACCCCCGGCCGCAAGACGATGCGCAATCTCGCCGCGACCACGGGCCGCCGCTCGGCGGAGCAGAGCCTGCACCACTTCATCAGCTGTTCCACCTGGGACTGGTCGCCGCTGCGGGCGGAGCTGACGGCCGGGCTGGAACGGCTGCTCGCGCCGCGTGCCTGGGTGGTGCGGCCGCTGGTGATCCCGAAGACGGGCCGTCATTCGGTGGGCGTGGGCCGGCGGTTCGTCCCGCAGCTGGGGCAGGTGGTCAACAGCCAGCACGGATACGGGCTGTGGCTGGCCTCGGGCGCGGGCGCGGCGCCCGTCAACTGGCGGCTGTCGCTGAGCGGCGACTGGCTGGACGACACGGAGCTGCGCCGGCGGGCCGCGATTCCGGAGGACTCGGCGGATCAGCGCACGGCGGGGGCGCTGGCCGTGGACATGGTGCTGGAGACGGCCGGATGGGGTGCCTCCGCGCTGCCGGTGGTGGCGGACGCCCGGGAGGAGGGCGTGCTGCCGCTGGTGGAGGCGTTCTCCCGGGCTCGGCTGCCGTTCCTGATCCGGGTGGGAGCCGGTACGGGGCTGCTGGCGCCGAGCCTGTCGGCGGGCCGCAGCCGGGCGGTGGCCGGGTCGGCGGGCGGGCTCGCGGAACTGGCGCGCTCCCAGCGGCGCCCCGTGCAGTGGCACGACCCGGCGTGGCCGGGGCACACCCGGACCTCGCTGGTGGGGCTGCTGCCCGTGCGGCTGCCCGGCGGGCCGCCCGGACCGTCGGCGCTGACCCTGGTCGGGGTGTGGGATCCGGACCGCCGGGAGGTGGCGGAGCTGTGGCTGACCGGCATGTCGGGGGCCGGCCGGGGCGCCCTGCTGGGGCTGGGCCGGCTGATCGGGCGGGCCGACGCCGACTTCCGCGGGACGAGCCTGTCGGTGGGGGCCCTGGACTTCGAGGGGCGTTCGTACCACGGCTGGCACCGGCACGCGACGCTGGTGTCGCTGGCGCACGCCTCGCGGCTGCTGGGCGGCGGCCTGCACCTGGGGGGCGGGCAGGTCACGTCCGCTCCGTTGCAGGGGGGCCGACGGGTTCGGGGTCGAGGCAGGTGCGCGCCCGTTGCAGCCGCAGGGCGAGCTGGAGTTCCAGTGCCTGGTCCGGATGCTGCCAGTCACGGCCCAGCAGCTGGGTGATGCGCTCCAGGCGGCGGGAGACCGTGTTGGGGTGGACGTAGAGGATCTCGGCCGCGCGGGTGGGACTGCCCGCGGCGCTGAACCAGCCCTCCAGGGTCTCGACCAGGTTGCCGAAGCGTTCCGCGTCGTGGTCGAGGAGCGGGCCCAGGGTGCGTTCGACGAATCCGGCGACGTCGTGGTCCCCGGCGAGGAGCATGCCGAGGAAGCCGAGGTCGCGCGCGGCGGCGGAGCGGCCGGTCCCGCCGAGGGCGACGAGGGCCTGGAGGCAGCGCACGGCCTGCTGGTAGGCGGTGTGGACGGCGTCGGCACCCCGGGTGGGACCGCAGGCCCCGGCGGTGACCTGCGTGCCGGTCGCGGCGGCGAGGGCGGCGCGGACCTCCTCGGCGACGGCCGCCGCGTCCTCGCCGGGCAGCAGCAGGACCAGTCGGCCGGACTGGACGGTCTTCATGCCGCGCCGGTGGCGGACGTAGCCGCCGGCCCAGCTCTCCACGAGGTCGGTGGCCCCGGTCTGCGGGTCCGCGACGACCACGACGTGCGGGCGGTGCAGTTCGGCGGCGAACCGGCTGGCCCGTTCGACGAGCCGCTCGGGCGGCCCGTCCCAGGTGGTGAGGTCGGCCAGCAGGTCGTCGCGGACCTGCCCCTCGACCGCGCCGGAGCGCTGTACGACGAGCAGCAGCGACACCGTACGGGCGTAGGAGACCAGGAGCTGGTCGGCGGGCGCCCCGGCGCCGGCGGCCGGGTGGAAGAGCAGGCAGCCGATGTCCTGCGAGCGCACGGAGAGCGGGACGACCCAGGTGCCGTCGGACAGCGGGCAGGCGACGCCGGTGGCCGCCGCGTTGAGCCGGACGCGGGCCAGTTCCGCATCGTCCGTGCGCGGCAGGCGGCCGTGTTCGGCGAGCCGTTCGCCGCCCTCGCCGCGGACGGCCAGGCTGCCGCCGAGGTCCGCCGCGGCGCGGGCGAGGAGCGCGTCCAGGCCGAGGCCGTCCAGGACGAGCTTGGCCAGGTCGTTCTGGACCCGGTGGGCGCGCAGGGCCTCGCTGAGGGAGGCGCGCACCCGCCCGTCGGCACGGGCCAGTTCGGCGTTGGCGGTACGGACGCCCTCCAGGGTCCGGGCGGTGCGGACGGCGCTGGCGGAGAGGTCGGCGAGGGAGCGCATGAGGGCGACCTCGTCGGGGGTGAAGTGGTGGATGCCGCGCGCGGCGACGTACAGGTGTCCGATGTGACGGCCGTCGGCGCACAACGGGACGCCGAGCACGGCCTGCAGGGCCTCGGCGTGCAGGACCTCGTCGAGGGCGGTGGCGTGGGTGGTGCGGTCGTCGGCGAGGTGGTCGGCGGTCCAGAAGGGGGCGGGCGGTTCGCCGGGAACGGCGGCGGGCACGGCCCCGGCGGGTATGCGGTAGCCGACGGTGAGGGCGCTGACCGCGCCGTCGGCGGTGGTGAGGGTGGCGTCGCCGGTGTCCTCGTCGACCAGGACGGTGCAGGCGAGGTCCATGTTGGTCATGAGGCGGGCCCGGCGGGTGATCAGGCGCAGGGTCTCGTCGAGACTCCCCGGGCTGCTGAGGTCGCGTGCGGCGTCGACGAGGGCGGCGAGTTCGGCCTCGCGCCGGCTGCGCCGTTCGAAGAGGGCGCTGACCTCGCGGGCCAGGAACGTGGCACGTTCCAGCCGTTCGGTGCGCGCGGCTCCGGCTCCGGCACCGGTGCCGGAGCGGGCACCGGCGAGGAGCTGGTCGTAGGCGCGGGCGGGCGCCTCGCCCGCCAGGAGTTCGAGGACGCGCAGTACGTCGTCCTCGGTCGTGGAGTCCTCCCCCGTCATCGCTACCCCCCTGGGACGAAATCGGCCGATCTGTTCGGTGGCCGGGAACGTAACGTCCGCCGAGAAGGGGCGTCAACCGGACTTCGGGCCTTCGCGGCCGCCCGGCCGGGTGGTGGCCGGAGCACCTCCGGCGGTCCCGGCGGGGCCTTCACCGGGTGCCCGCGCCACCTTGGCCCGTGCCCCGCCCCGGTCGTAGGCTGACCGGTTCGCGCGGGGAGCGGCCCCGGCCGTCCGGTACGGGCGGCCGTCCGCTCCGCGGGGATGCCGTACGGGGCGCGCGCGGACTGCCGCCTTCCGGTGGGCCGCGAGCGGACCTCGGCCGGGGCTCCGGCGGATCTCAGGCGGCGGGCCGGGCCACCTCGGTCCCCGCGCGGGCCGCTGGGCGGCGGCCCGGCGGGCCGCCCGTTCCTCGGGAGGGAGCGGCTCCGGCGGGAACCCGGCCGTGGTGTCGACCGCGCCCGCGCCCGGCGGGAGGATCTCCCGGATCAGGGCGCGGCCGGGTCAGGCCGGGCACGGCCGGGTCAGGCCCGGACGCCGGTGAAGAGGCCGCGCCCGGAGGGGCCGCCCTCCTGGAACTCCACGGCCAGTCCGGCGCGGGTGAAGGCCAGTTCGTAGGCGGCGCGGGTGAAGAGGGTGATGCGGTGGCTCTCGCTCAGGTGGGTGATGTCGCGGCCGGGTTCGGCGATGAGGTAGTGGACGTCGATGCGGGTGGCGTCGTCCTCCAGGCGCGAGTGCGAGACGCGGGAGATGGTCTTGCCCTCGGCCTCCACCACGGACGCGCCGATGTAGCCGGGGGTGAAGGTCTCGGGGAACCACCAGGGTTCGATGACGACGACCCCGCCGGCCGGTTCGAGGTGGGCGGCGAAACGGGCGAGCGCGGCGTCGAGTTCGGCCTGGTCGCGCATGTGGCCGATGGAGCTGAACATGCAGGTGACGGCCGAATAGGTGGTGTCGAGCGCGAAGTCGCGCATGTCGCCGGGGTGTACGGGGACACCGGGGTTGCGGCGGACGGCGATCTCCCGCATGTCGGGGGAGAGTTCGAGGCCCTCGGCGGTGTCGAAGGCGGCCGTCAGGTGTTCGAGGTGCAGTCCGGTGCCGCAGGCCACGTCGAGCAGGCTGCGGGCGCCGGGCACGTGGGAGGTCACCAGGTCCGCGAGGTCGGCGGCCTCGCGGGCGTAGTCCTTGCCCTTGCCCTGGTGGACGAGGTCGTAGAGGCGGGCGATGCCGCCCGTGTAGCCGTCGTCCGGTCGGGCGGTGGCAGGGGCGGTGGCGGTGGTCACGTCGGGTCTCCTTGGCCGGGGCGGGGAGCGGTGGGGGAAGCGGAGCGGGCGGCGGCCCGGTGGCGGGCGGCGAGCCGTTCCAGGGTGGGGACGAGCGCGGCGGGTGACGGCGCGGCCAGGACCTCCTCGCGCAGCCGGCGGGCGGCCGCGGCGATGGAGGGGTCCGTGAGGGCCCGTACGACGGCGTCGCGCAGGGTGGCGGCGTCCAGCTTGGCGGGGGGCAGGTCGATGCCGGCGCCCTGTTCGGCGTGGAGTCGCGCCTTCAGCGGGGCGTCCCACAGGGAGCCGACGATGATCTGCGGCACGCCGTGCAAGGTGGCGGTGTAGCCGGTGCCCGCGCCGCCGTGGTGGACGACGGCGGAGCAGGTGGGCAGCAGGGCGTCCATGGGGACGAAGTCGACGGCCCGGATGTTGGCGGGCAGCGCGTCGCGGTCCTGGAGCTGGCTCGCGTCGAGGGTGGCGACGATCTCGGCGTCGATGTCGCCGAGGGCGTGCAGGAGTTCCTCGAAGGGGACGGCGTCCCGGCCGTAGGTCTCGCGCGCCGACACGCCGAGGGTGACGCAGACCCGGGGCCGGTCCGGCGGGGCGTGCAGCCAGCCGGGGATCACCGACGGCCCGTTGTACGGGACGTAGCGGACCGGCAGGACCTCGCCGGGCACCGGCAGGCGCAGGGCCTCGGGGGCCGGGTCGATGGTCCACATCCCGCCGATGAGCTCCTCGACGGCGGCGGCGTCGGGGGCGGGGCCGAACCGTTCCAGGGTCCAGGTGAGCCACTCGGCCATGGGGTCCTCGCGGAGCTCCTCGGGCCGGGTGGCGCTCAGTTCGAGGAACTGCCGGCGCGCGTGGGTGATGACGTCGGGCCCCCACAGCAGGCGGGCGTGGGCGGCGCCGACGACGTGCGCGGCGATCGGCCCGGCGTAGGTGAAGGGTTCCCACAGGACGAGGTCGGGCCGCCAGGACCGCGCGTAGGCGACCAGGTCGTCGATGGTCGTGTCGCCGTTGAGCGGAGCGAACGACATGGCCGTCATCATGGTCTGCTGCCCGAGGGCGTGCTCCCAACCCAGCGGACCGCCGCGGGTCTCGGCGAAGTCGAGGCCCTGCTGGTAGGGGGTGGGGTCGCCGCCGATCCGGGTCATCAGCTCGACGATGGAGTCGAGGTCTCCGACGGGTACCGCCGTCAGCCCCGACCCGTTGATCACCTCGGTGAGGGCGGGCTGGCTGGCGACCCGTACCTCGTGTCCGGCGGCGCGCAGCGCCCAGGCCAGCGGGACCAGGTTGTAGTAGTGCGTGTTGTGCGCGAAGCACGTGATCAGGACGCGCACGGCAGCGTCTCCTCCTCGGTTCCGTCGGCGGGATCGGCGGGATCGGCGGCGACCGGCCGCAGGGCCGGGGCGCGCAGTACGGGCGAGCGCGGACGAACGACCGCAGCGCCGGCCGCGCGCAGCCCGGGACGGGTTGCGGCGAGGACGCGCAGGGCGGCGCGGGCGACGGCCCCGACGAGGTGGGCGCCCGGCCCGGGGTACGGGTCGGCCGGGAGGCCGGGGGGCGGACCGTCTGCCGCGGCCCGCGGGTCGCGGGCGACGGCGGCGACCAGGACCGTGACCCGGGCCCCGGCGGGCAGCTCGTGCCCGGCGAGGGTGACGGCCTCGCGGGCGGTACGGGTCCGCAGCCGTACCGGCGGTGCGTCGTGCAGGGTCGAGGCGATGGCGGCGGCGGCTCCTTCGGGGAGGGCGGCCGGACCGAGCCGGCCGCCCGGCCCGGCGAGCAGCCGGCCGACGGCGTGGGAGAGCAGGACGGCGGTGGGTTCGGCGCAGCTCACGGCCAGGGCCAGCGCGGCACGCAGGACGTCGGCGCGGTCGGCGTCGGCGCGGTCGGCACCGGCACCGGCTTCGGCTTCGGCTTCGGGCAGGGCTCCGGGCAGGGCCTCGGCGAGGAGGGCGGCCAGGGAGCGTTCGGCGGCCTCGCCGGACTCGGCGACGGCGTGGGTCTGGGGGCACAGCAGGCCGTCCAGGGCGTGGCGGCAGCCGGACAGGTGGCGGACGAAGTCCCCGTGGACGGCTTCGGGCAGACCGAGTTCCGCGGCGAGGACGCGGCCGACGAGGGGCCGGGCGAAGTCCTCGGCGAGGTCGAAGCGCGGGCCGAGTCCGGCGAGGAGCGTACGGGCCGCCGCGTCGGTCCGCCGCTCGACGGACGCCGGGTCCCCGGCCCGCAGGAGGGGCCCGCCGAAGGCGGTGAGGGCGCCCAGCCGCGCGGCGTCCGCCCGCTCCGGGGTGAGGGCGGGGCTGCGGTAGGGCAGCGGGTCGCCGCCCCCGGTCGCGTCGGCGGGGCCGGGCCCCTCGAAGGCGGGGTCGCCCAGGACCTGTCGCGCGACGGCCGGATCGGCGGTGACCCAGGTGTCCAGGAGGGTGCTGTGGTACAGGGGGCCGAGGGCGCGGACCCGCTCCTCGTACGGGTACGGGTCCTCGTCGCCGGCCCGCAGGACGAGGCCGTAGGGGTCGTCCTCGATGCCCGCGAACCACTGGGCGGCGCGGGTGAGCTGGTTCCCGCGGGCGCGGCGGGCGGTGTCCCGGGCCGGCGCTCCCCCGTTCAGCGTCTCGGAGGTCATGCCTCTCCTCGTCGTCGGTTGCCGCCGAACAGCGCGTCCAGCCAGCCGTCGACGGCACGGGCCGTGGCCGGGGCGTGCTCGGTCATCATCGTGAAGTGGTTGCCGGGGACGTCCGTGACGGTGTGGGCGGTGTCCCAGACGGACCGCCAGTCCTCGTCCGGGTCGGTCCAGTCGGCCATGGGCAGGGTGGCGCGCAGGTGCAGGACCGGGGCGCGGGTGGGCCCGGGCGTCCAGCCGAGGAGCAGCCGGTGGTAGGCGCCCATGGCGGTGAGCCGGGTGTCGTCGGGCGGTACGGGGCTGCGGTCCATGGCCCAGCGCAGCATGACGTCCCGCCAGACGCCCATCGCGCCGGGCGCGCCGGGGGTGTAGACGTCGGCGAGCACGAGGGCGGCGGGGCCGTCCCCCCGGGCTTCCAGGTGGCGGGCGAGCGCGTGCGCGGCGTTGGCTCCCGCGGAGTGGCCGACGAGCGCGAACGGCCGGCCCGCCGCCAGCTCGGCGACGGCCTCGGCGTGGGCCGCGCACAGGGCGTACAGGGAGTCGGGGAGTTCCTCCCCGGGCCGGAATCCGGGCTGCGGCAGGGCGACGACGGTGCGACGGCCCGCCAGGGCCGCCGCGAGGGCGGCGAACTCCGCGGGACCGGAGACGGCCGCGGTGCCCGCGACGCCGATGAGCAGCGGCCCGTCACCGACGCCGTCCGGGCCCTGTGCGAGGGGTACGGGTCGTACGCGCGGGGGCCGTTCACGGGTGAAGACGGGGCGCAGGGCGGCGACGGCGCCGAACGCCGCGACGGCTTCGGCGATCCGGCCGTCGCGGACCGCGTCCCGGTACAGGGCGGCGAGGGTGCCGGTGCCGGGCCGGGGCGTGGCGTCGGGGCCGTCCTGCGGGCCGTCGGGGCCGGCCCGCAGGAGGTCCAGGAGGTGGCCGGCGAGGGCGGCCGGGGTCTCGTGGTCCGAGAAGGCCTCGGGGGCCGGGTCGAGTCCGGTGGCGCCCACCAGGCGGCGCCGCAGGTGGGTGACGGCGAGCGAGTCGAAGCCGATGAGGGTGAAGCGGGCGTCGGGTTCGACCTCTGCGGCGTCCGCGTGTCCCAGGACGGCGGCGGCCTCGGCGCGCACCAGGCCGAGGAGGGCGGCGTGCCGCTCGGCCGGGGGCAACGCGGCGAGGTCCCGGCGCGGGTCCCGGGGGACGGGTGCGCCGGTCACCGGGTCCGCGGCGGCGGGTACGCCGCCGGGTGCAGCCGGTACGCCGCCCGGTGCGGCGGGGATCAGCGAGGTCAGCAGGGGGCTGGGCCGGTACGCGGTGAAGCCGTCGGCGAAACGTTCCCAGTCGGTGTCGGTGACCGTGGCGGTGGCCCCGCCGCCGCCGATCTCCCGGAACAGCGCGGTCAGCGCGTCCTGCGGATCCATGGGCCGTACGCCGCGCCGGGCCAGGTAGGCGGTGCCCTCGCCGTCGCCCATGCCGCCGCCGCCCCACAGGCCCCAGGCGACGGAGGTGGCGGGCAGGCCCTCGGCGTGGCGGCGCAGGGCGAGGGCGTCGAGTCCGGCGTTGGCGGCGGCGTACGCGCACTGGCCGGCGCTGCCCCAGACGCCCGCGCCCGAGGAGTACAGGACGAACGCGTCGAGGGCGTGGGTGCGCGTGAGTTCGTCCAGGTGGCGGGCCCCGTCCAGTTTGCCCGCGTAGACGTCGGCGAAGGTCGCGGGGACGGCCTCCGTCAGCGGGCTGACCTGGGGGACGCCCGCCGCGTGGAAGACGGCGGTGAGCGGGGCGTCGGCGGGCACCCCGTCGAGGAGGTCCGCGAGCGCGGCCCGGTCGGCGAGGTCGCAGGCGGCGAAGGTCACCTTGGCGCCGAGGGCGAGGAGTTCGGCCTCCAGGACGTCGGCCCCGGGGGCGCGGCGGCCGCGCCGGCCCACGAGCAGCAGGTGCGCGGCGCCCTCGGCGGCGAGCCGGCGGGCGAGATGACCGCCCAGGGCGCCGGTGCCCCCGGTGATCAGGACGGTGCCGGAGGGACGGTACGGGCGCTGCGCGCGGGGCGCGGGGGCGGACGTCAGGCGGCGCCCGTACGCCCGGCCGCCGCGGACGGCGATCTGGTCCTCGGGGCCGCCGAGGGCCGCGGCGAGGATCCGCCAGTCGGCGTCGTCGGCGTGCTCGGGCAGGTCGGCCAGGCCGCCCCACAGGGCGGGGAGTTCGAGGGCCGCGACCCGGCCGAGCCCCCACAGCTGGGCGGCCGCCTGGCGAGGGCGTTCGCCGGGGGTGAGGGCGACGGCCGACCGGGTCGCGCACCACAGGCGGGTGGTCGGGGACGTGTCCGCCAGGGCCTGGACGAGGGCCAGGTTCGCCCGGACCCCGGCCGGGACGGCGCCGGTGGCGGCCCGTTCCCGTTCGTCGGCCGCCAGCAGGGAGAGGACGCCCGCGACGGGTGCGGCCGGATCGGCCGCGGCGGCCCGCAGGGCCTCGGCCAGGGCGGCCCGGTCGGTCCGGTCCGCGTCGACGGCCAGCCGGCGTACGACGGCCCCGCGCGCGGTCAGGGCCCGTAGGGCGGCGGCGGCGAAGGGGGCCGCGGAGGCGGAGTCGCCCGGCGCGGGTTCGACGAGCAGCCAGGTGCCGGTGAGGGGCTCGGGGCCCGGGTGCGGGGCGGGCAGCGGCTGCCAGGTGACCTGGTGGCGGCGGGTGCCGCCCGCCGCCGGGCCGCGGCCCCGGGGGCCGGAGGCGATCCAGAACCGCCGGTGCTGCCAGGCGTACACCGGCAGCGGGAAGGGCCGGGCGGGGGTCCCCTCGAAGAGGCGGGCCCGGTCGACGGCGGCGCCCCGGCTCGCGGCGACGGCCACGGCGCGCACCAGGGTCTCGCCCTCGGGGCGGCCGCGGCGCAGCAGGGGGACCAGGACGGGCTCGTCCCCTGGCGTGCCGGCCGGGATCGCGGCGAGGGTCTCCTCCGCCATCGCGCACAGCACGCCGTCGGGGCCGAGTTCGACGTAGGTGGTGACGCCCATCGCGTGTGCGGCGCGCACCCCGTCGGCGAAGCGTACGGCCGTGCGGACGTGGCCGGCCCAGTAGGAGCCGTCGCGCAGTTCCCCGCCGGTGGCGCGCCGGCCGGTGACGTTGGAGATCACGGGGATGCGGGGGGCGCGGTAGGTGAGGCCGTCGGCGAAGGTGCGGAACTCTTCCACCATGGGGTCCATGAGCGGGGAGTGGAAGGCGTGGCTGACGGTGAGCCGCTTGGTCTTCCTGCCGCGCCCGGCGAGCGCCGCCCCGATCTTCCCGACGGCTTCCTCGGTGCCGGAGACGACCACGGAGCGGGGGCCGTTGACGGCGGCGACGACCGCGACACCGCCGAGGTCCGCGAGCAGTTCGTCCACCTCGTCCTCGGTGGCGCGTACGGAGAGCATGGCGCCTCCGGCGGGCAGGGCCTGCATCAGCCGGCCGCGGGCCGCGACGAGGGCGCAGGCGTCGTCGAGGTCGAGGACACCCGCGACGTGGGCGGCGGCGATCTCGCCGACGGAGTGGCCGAGGAGGACGTCGGGCCGCATGCCCCAGTGTTCGAGCAGCCGGAACAGGGCCACCTCCACGGCGAACAGCGCGGCCTGCGCGTACCGGGTGCGGTGGAGCAGTTCCTCCTCGGGGCTGCCGGGTGCGGCGTCGAGGACCGTGGACAGGGGGTGGTCCAGGTGCGGGTCGAGCCGTTCGGCCACGGCGTCGACCGCGCGGGCGAACACGGGGTGCGCGGCGCGCAGGGCGCGGGCCATGCCGGTGCGCTGGCTGCCCTGTCCGGTGAAGAGGAACGCGGTCTTCGCCTCGCGGCGCCGCACGCCCGTCACCACGGAGGGGGAGGGCACGCCGTCGGCGAGGGCGTCGAGGCCGCGGGCGAGTTCCGCGTACGTGGTCCCGAGGACGACGGCCCGGTGTTCGAAGGCGGTACGGGTGGCGGCCAGCGCGTGGCCGATGCCGAGGGCGTCGGGTTCGGCGGTGACGAGGTGGTCGCGCAGCCGGCCGGCCTGGGCGCGCAGGGCGGCTTCGGAGCGGCCGGAGACGAACCACGGGACGAGCGGCGGCGCTCCGGCGGCCGGCGCACGGTCGGGGGCTCCGGCGGGAACGGCCGCCGGGGGCGCGCCGGTGGGAACGGCCGCCGGGGGCGCGCTGCGGGGTGCCTCCTCGACGATCACATGGGCGTTGGTGCCGCCGACGCCGAAGGCGGAGATCCCGGCCCGGCGCGTGCGGGTACCGGCGGGCCACTGGACGGGCTCGGTCAGCAGCCGGACCCCGCCGGCCGACCAGTCGACGTGCGGGGTGGGCGTCGCGGCGTGCAGGGTCTTGGGCAGCAGCCCGTACCGCAGCGCCTGGACGGTCTTGATGACCCCGCCCACACCGGCGGCGGCCTGGGCGTGCCCGATGTTGGACTTCAGCGACCCGAGCCGCAGCGGCCGGCCGTCGGGACGGCCGGTTCCGTAGACGGCGAGCAGCGCCTGGGCCTCGATGGGGTCGCCGAGGCGGGTGCCGGTGCCGTGCGCCTCGACGGCATCCACCTCGTGCGGCTCCAGGCCGGCGTCCGCCAGGGCCTGGCGGATGACGCGCTGTTGGGAGGGGCCGTTGGGGGCGGTGAGGCCGTTGGAGGCGCCGTCCTGGTTGACGGCGGAGCCGCGGACCAGGGCGAGGACGGGGTGCCCGTTGCGCCGGGCGTCGGAGAGCCGTTCGAGGACGAGGACGCCGACGCCCTCGGCCCAGCCGGTCCCGTCCGCGTCCGCCGAGAAGGCCTTGCACCGGCCGTCGGCGGCCAGTCCCTTCTGCCGCGAGAACTCCACGAAGGCCGCCGCGTCGGGCATGACGGCGACGCCTGCGGCCAGCGCCAGTGCGCTCTCGCCGCGCCGCAGCGCCGCCACCGCGAGGTGCAGGGCGACCAGCGAGGAGGAGCAGGCCGTCTCGACGGTCATGGAGGGGCCTTCGAGACCGAGGGCATAGGAGATCCGCCCGGACAGCACGGCGTCCGCGCTGCCCGTGAGGAGGTAGCCCTCCGATCCCTCGGGGACCCGGTCCAGGTCGGTGGCGTACTCGGCGTGGGCGGCACCGACGTACACGCCGGTGCCGGTGCCGCGCAGGGAGCGCGGGTCCAGGCCGGAGCGCTCCAGCGCCTCCCAGGACACCTCCAGCAGCAGCCGCTGCTGGGGGTCCATGACGACGGCCTCGCGGGGCGAGATGCCGAAGAAGGAGGCGTCGAAGTCGGCGGCGCCCGCGAGGAAGCCGCCCTCGGCGCAGTAGGTGGTGCCCTCCGCGTCCGGGTCCGGGTCGTAGAGGCCCTCCAGGTCCCAGCCCCGGTCCCGGGGGAAGGGGGTGACGGCGTCCCGCCCGGCGGCCACCAGGTCCCAGAGGTCCTCCGGGGAGTCGGCCCCGGGGTAGCGGCAGGCCATGCCGACCACCGCGACCGGCTCGTGCGCGGCCTCGGTCAGCTCCCGGTTGCGCCGGCGCAGGCGCTCCGTCTCCTTCAGCGAGGTGCGGAGCGCCTCCATGAGCTTCTCGGAGGACATGGCCATCGGTGGATCCCTCTCTGGGTGGGGCGGGTGGTACGGGCGGGACGCCGGGTCAGGCGGCGGCGTCCCGCAGGGCCAGCTCGATCAGGGCGTCCTCGTCGAGCGCGTCGATCAGGTCGACGGCATCGCCGTCGGCGCCGCCCCCGCCGTGACCGTGGCCGACCCGATCGAAGGCGACGCCGCCCGAGCCCTGCTGGAGTACCGGCGTTGCCGATGCCCCGGGGGCCAGCGCGAGGAGGGTGTCGAGCAGTCCCGCCCCGCGCAGCACGTCGAGCGGTACGGCCGCCAGTGCGGCCCTGATCCGCGCCTCCTCGGGCTCCGCCACGCCCTCGGGGGTCCGCGGCGCGAGCAGGTCCACCAGGTGGGCGGCGACGGCGGAGGCCGTGGGGTGGTCGAAGACCAGGGTCGGGGGCAGTTTGCGTCCGGTGGCGCCGCTGAGGCGGACGGCGAGCTCGCCCGCGGTCAGGGAGCTGAACCCGATGTCCTTGAAGGCCCCTTCGGGGTCGACGTCCTCGGGCCCCGCATGGCCGAGGACGGCGGCGACGGCCGCGCGCACCCGGTCCAGGACGATCTCGTACCGTTCGGCCGGGTCGGCCGCGGCGAGCAGCTCGGGCAGCCCGTCATCGGCGGGCCCGTCGGCCTCCGGGCCCGCCGTGGCCTCGCGTACGCCGGGCAGGTCCCCGATGAGCGGGCTGGGCCGGAAGGTGGTGAACCCCTTCGCGAACAGCGGCCAGTCCATGTCGGCGAGGGCCACGCACACGTCGTCGCGGTCGAGGGCGCGGCCGAGGGCGCGGACGGCCTCGGCGGGGTCCATGGCGCGCAGTCCCCGGCTGCTGAGGAACTCCTCCCCGGCGCCTTCGCCCATGCCCGCGCCGCCCCACAGGCCCCAGGCCACGGAGGTGGCGGTGAGGCCCTCGCCCCGGCGTCGCTCGGCGAGCGCGTCCAGGGCCGCGTTGGCGGCGCCGTAGGCGCTCTGGCCGCCGCTGCCCCATACGCCGGCCCCGGAGGCGTAGAGCACGAAGGCGTCCAGTTCCAGGCCGCGGGAGCGGGTGAGTTCGTCCAGGTGGCGGGCCCCGGCGACCTTGCCCCCGTACACGGCCGCGAGGGAGTCGGTGCCGGTGTCGAGGAAGGTCTCGGAGTGCGGGACGCCCGCGGTGTGGAAGACGGCCGTCGGGGGGTGGGCGTCGAGGAGGGCGGCGAGCGCGCTCCGGTCGGAGACGTCGCAGGCGGCGAGGGTCACCTCGGCGCCGAGCGCACGCAGTTCGGCGGCCAGCTCCTCGGCACCCGGCGCCCCGGCGCCCCGGCGGCTGGTCAGGACGAGGTGCCCGGCGCCCTGCGCTGCGAGCCAGCGCGCGACGTGCGCGCCGAGGGCCCCGGTCCCCCCGGTCACCAGGACCGTGCCGCGCGGAGCGTAGGTCCGGCGGACGGGCGTACGGTCCGCCGGGACGAGCCGGCGCCCATAGGTGCCGGAGGCCCGTACGGCGATCTGGTCCTCGCCGGTGGTGCCGGTCAGGGCGGCGGCCAACTGCTGCCAGGCGCGCCGGTCGGGGGCCTCGGGCAGGTCCACGAGCCCGCCCCACAGGCGGGGGTGCTCCAGGGCGATCCCGCGTCCGAGACCCCAGAGCTGGGCTCCGGCGGAGTGCGGGAGTTCGCCCGGCGAGACGGCGACGGCGCCCCGGGTGAGGGCCCAGATCCCGGCCGTGAGGCCCGCGTCTACGGCTGCCTGGGCGAGCAGGGTGGTACCGGCCACGGCCAGGGGCACGTCGGACGTCTCGGGGTACGGGAGTTCGCCCGTGCCGAGGAGGGAGAGGATCCCGGCCGGGGCGGTGTGCCGGGCGAGTGAGGCGGCCAGGGCGGCACGGGTGGCGGTCGCCGCGTCGAGGGCGAACCGCTCGACGCGGGCGCCGTGCCGCACGAGGGCCGCCTCCGCCTCGTCGGCCAGGCCGGACGGGAGTGCGTCGGCGATCACCAGCAGCCAGGTCCCGTCCAGCCGGGCCGGAAGCTCACGGCCCGGCAGCTTCTTCCACCCGGCCCGGTACCGCCACCCGTCGACGCCGGGCGCCTCCGGGGCCCGGAACGCGGCCGGGGTCGAGGGCTCCAGCCAGTAGTGCCGCTGCTGGAAGGCGTAGGTGGGCAGGTCGACGGGGCGGGCGCCGGTGCCCTCGAAGAGGCGCGCCCAGTCGATGTCGGTGCCGCGCACGAAGAGCTCGGCGGCGGAGGTGAGGAACCGCTGGAGTCCGCCTTCGTCACGGCGGAGCGAGCCGGTGGTGACGACCTCGGCACCGGCCGCGTCGGCGGTCTCCTGGATCCCGATGGTGAGGACGGGGTGCGCGCTGGACTCGACGAACGTCCCGAACCCCTTGGCGATCAGCTTGCGCACGGTGTCCTCGAAGCGGACGGGGTGGCGCAGGTTGCGGTACCAGTACCCGGCATCGAGGAGGATCTCCGTCAGGAGGCCCCCGGTCACGGTCGAGTAGAAGGGGATGTCCGCCTTGCGCGGCACGATCGGCCCGAGGACGTCCAACAGCTCGGCCTCGATCCGCTCGACGTGCGCGGAGTGGGAGGCGTAGTCGACGGGCACCTGACGGGCCCGGATCCCCTCCTCCACCGCCTCCGCGACGAACGCGGCCACCGCATCGGCGTCCCCCGCCACGACCGTGCTCGACGGACCGTTCACCGCAGCCACACCCAACCGGCCCGCCCACGCCTCCAACCGCGCCTCAACAACCGCCAACGGCAACGGAATCGACGCCATACCCCCCAGACCGGCCAACTCACGCCCGATCACCTGCGCACGCAACGCCACCACCCGAGCCGCATCCCCGAGGGACAACGCACCCGACACGGCAGCAGCGGCAATCTCACCCTGCGAATGCCCCACCACCGCATCCGGCACCACACCCAGCGAACGCCACACCTCGGCGAGGGAAACCATCACCGCCCACGTCACGGGCTGGACCACATCCACCCGCTCCAGCGAACGCCCCTCCCGCACCACCTCCACCACATCAAAATCCACGAACGGCGCCAGGGCATCGGCACACTCCCGCAACCGCCCCGCAAACACCGGGGAAGAGTCAAGAAGACCCGCACCCATCCCCACCCACTGCGTCCCCTGACCCGGAAACACCAACACCCGACGACCGAACGACCCCGCCACACCCTCGACGGTCGTACCGCCGAGGACCACCCGGCGGTGTTCCAGCATCGAACGGCCCGTGACCAGGCTCCACGCCACGTCCAGCGGACGCGGCGCAGGCTCCCGCTCCACCTCCATGTGGGTACGCAGGCGTTCCACCTGGTCACGCAGGCCCGTCGCCGTCCTGCCCGTCACCACCAGCGGGACGACGGGCAGCTCACGCGCCTCCCCCGCCGGCTCCTCCACCCGAACCGGAGCCTGCTCCAGGATCACGTGTGCGTTCGTCCCGCTCACACCGAAGGACGACACCCCCGCACGCCGCACACGCCCCACCTCAGGCCACACACGCTCCTCGGCCAGCAGCTCAACCGCACCCGCCGCCCAATCCACCTCCGAAGACGGCACACCCACATGCAACGTCCGCGGCAGCACACCGTGCTCCAGCGCCATCACCATCTTGATGACACCACCCACACCCGCAGCCGCCTGCGCATGCCCGATGTTCGACTTCAACGACCCCAGCCACAAAGGCTGTTCGACCCCTCGGGCACTGCCGTAGGTGTCCATGAGGGCCTGGACCTCGATCGGGTCGCCCAGCTTCGTGCCGGTGCCGTGGGCCTCGACCGCGTCGACGTCGGCGGCGGTGACCTGGGCGTCGGCGAGGGCCTGGCGGATGACGCGCTGCTGTGCGGCGCCGCTGGGCGCCGTGAGGCCGTTGCTGGCGCCGTCCTGGTTGACGGCGGAGCCGCGCAGGACGGCCAGGACGCGGTGTCCCTTGCGCACGGCGTCGGAGAGCCGTTCGACGAGCAGGATCCCGGCGCCCTCCCCGGGGCCGAAGCCGTCCGCGGAGTCCGAGAAGGCCTTGCAGCGGCCGTCGGTGGCCACACCGCGCTGGCGGGAGAACTGGACGAAGACGGCGGGTGTCGACATGACGGTGACGCCGCCTGCCAGGGCGAGGTCGCACTCGCCGCGGCGCAGGGACTGGGCGGCCTGGTGCAGGGCGACCAGGGAGGACGAGCAGGCCGTGTCGACGGTCACCGCGGGGCCTTCCAGGCCGAGGGTGTAGGCGATGCGGCCGGAGGTGAAGCTGACGACGCTGCCGGTGAGCAGGTCGCCTTCGAGCTGGGCGGACGGCGCGTGGACGCCGGAGGTGTAGCCGCCGTCCCAGGCGCCGACGAACACGCCGGTGCGGCTGCCGTGCAGGGACCGGGGGTCGACTCCGGCCCGTTCGAGGGCTTCCCAGGAGGTTTCCAGCAGCAGCCGCTGCTGAGGGTCCATGGCCAGCGCCTCGCGCGGGGAGATGCCGAAGAAGGCGGGGTCGAAGGCGCCCGCCGCGTCCAGGAAGCCGCCTTCGCGGCAGTAGGAGCGGCCGGCCGCGTCGGGGTCGGGGTCGTAGAGGCCCTCGACGTCCCAGCCGCGGTCCCCCGGGAAGGGGGAGACCGCGTCGGTGCCGGAGGAGACCAGCTTCCACAGGGCCTCGGGGCTGTCGACACCGCCGGGGAAGCGGCAGGCCATGCCGACGATCGCGATCGGCTCGTGCGCCCGGGATTCCAGGTCCTTGAGGCGTTCGCTGGTGCGGTGCAGTTCGGTCGTGGCCCGCTTCAGGTATTCGCGGAGCTTGTCTTCGTTCGCCATGTCTCGTCACCCGTCACGTGCTGTGCGGTTCAGAACCGCTCGTCGATGAATGCGAAGATCTCGTCGTCGTCGGCGTCCTCCAGGGACACGGCGACGGATCCGCCGGGGTCCGAGGGCCCGGTGCCCCCGGTGGTGTCGTTCGTGCCGTTCGTGCCGCCGATGCCGTTCCACAGGCCGGTGAGGGCCGCGAGCCGGTTGGCGATCTCCTTGTGGGCGGCTTCGTCGGGGCCCGCGGCGCCGTGCGCGGCCTGGCCGGACAGGGATCCGAAGAGGGCCTCCAGGCGGTCGAGTTCCGCCATGACGGAGGTGCCGCGGGCATCGGCGGCCGGGGTGGCCGCGGTGTCGTCCCGCGGTGCGAGGGCGCGGTGCAGGTGTTCGGCGAGGGCCGCCGGGGTGGGGTGGTCGAAGACCAGGGTCGCGGCCAGGCGCAGCCCGGTGTCGGCGGCGAGCCGGTTGCGCATCTCGACGGCGGTGAGGGAGTCGAAGCCGAGTTCCTTGAAGGCGCGGTCGACGGTGATGCCCTCGGGGCCGCCGTGGCCGAGGACGGCTGCGGCGTGGGCGCGTACGGCGTCGAGGAGCAGTTCTTCCTGCTCCTCGACGGGCACGCCCGGAAGGCGTTCGGCGAGGGTGCCGGTGGGTCCGCCGGTCTGCCGGGGGCCGCCGGGGGCGTCGGTCGCGCCGACGAGGGCGCTGAGGAACGGGGGGACGGGTCCGGCGGCGCGCAGGGCCGCAGGGTTGAGGCGGATCGGGACCTGGAGGGGGGTGTCGAGGGTCTGGGCGGCGTCGAAGAGCGCGAGGCCCTCGGCGTCGGTGAGGGGCATGACGCCGCCCCGGGCGAGACGGCGGTGCATGCCGCTCTGGTCGAGGTGGCCGGCCATGCGGCTGTTGGCGGACCACAGGCCCCAGGCGAGGGAGACGCCGGGCAGTCCCAGGGAGCGGCGGTGGTCGGCGAACGCGTCGAGGAAGGCGTTGGCGGCCGCGTAGCCGCCCTGGCCGGGGCTGCCGAACAGCGCGGACGAGGAGGAGTAGAGGACGAACGCCGACAGGTCGAGGTCCTTGGTGAGGTCGTGGAGGTGGAGTACGGCGTCGACCTTGGGACGCAGGACGGTGTCGAGGGTTTCGGGGGTGAGGGTGGCCAGGGTGCCGTCGGAGAGGACGCCGGCGGTGTGGACGACCGCGGTCAGCGGGTGGGCGGCGGGGACGGCGGCGAGCAGCGCGGCGAGCTGGTCGCGGTCGGCCGCGTCGCAGGCCCGTACGGTGACGCGGGCGCCGAGCCCGGTGAGTTCGTCGGCGAGTTCGGCGGCGCCTTCGGCTTCGGGGCCCTGCCGGCCGGCGAGGACGAGGTGGCGTACGCCGTGTGCGGTGACGAGGTGGCGGGCGACGGCGCTGCCGAGGGTGCCGGTGCCCCCGGTGACGAGGACCGTGCCGTGGGGCCCGAAGGCGGGCGGCATGGTCAGGACGAGCTTTCCGGTGTGGCGGGCCTGGCTGAGGGTGCGGAACGCCTCGCGGGCGCGGCGCACCTCGTGGACGGTCAGCGGCAGGGGCCGCAGCACGCCCGCCTCGAACAGGGCGAGGAGTTCGCGGAGCATCTCCCCGACCGTTTCGGGGCCGGCCTGGACGAGGTCGAAGGCCTGGTAGTGGGTGCCGGGGTGGGCGGCGGCGACGGTCTGCGGGTCGCGGACGTCGGCCTTGCCCAGTTCGAGGAAGTGGCCGCCGCGGGGCAGGAGGCGCAGGGAGGCGTCGACGAATTCCCCGGCGAGGGAGTTGAGGACGATGTCGACGCCGCGGCCCGCGGTACGGGCGAGGAAGGCGTCGGCGAAGCCGGTGGTGCGGGAGTCGGCGATGGCGTCGTCGGTGAGGCCCAGGCCGCGCAGGGTGTCCCACTTGCCGGTGCTCGCGGTGGCGTGGACCGTGAGGCCGAGGTGGCGGGCCAGTTGCAGGGCGGCCATGCCGACGCCGCCGGCGGCCGCGTGGACGAGCAGGGACTGGCCGGGGGTGGCCCGGGCCAGGCGGGTCAGCGCGTAGTGGGCGGTGAGGAACACGGCGGGGACGGAGGCGGCTTCGGCGTAGGTCCAGCCGGCCGGGACCGGGGCGACCATGCGGTGGTCGGCGACGGCGTACGGGCCGAATCCGCCGGTCCACATGCCGAGGACGCGGTCTCCGGGGGTGAGGGTGCTCACGCCGGGTCCGACCTCGGTGACGACGCCGGCGCCCTCGGCTCCCATGACGGCCGCTTCTCCGGGATACATGCCCAGCGCGATGAGGGTGTCGCGGAAGTTGATGCCGGCGGCCCGTACGGAGATCCGTACCTGGCCTTCCTCCAGGGGGGCCAGGGTGTCGGGGGCGGGGGCGAGGCGCAGGCCTTCGAGGGTGCCGCCGCCGTCGGTGGCGAGCCGCCATGCGGTGGTGCCGGCGTCCGGTACGAGGAGGTCCGTACGGGGGTCGGTGGTGCCGGCGCGGGCCAGCCGGGGTGCGCGGACGGCGGCGCCGCGGACGGCGAGCTGGGGTTCTGTGCCGGCCAGGGCGGCGGTCAGGGCGGTGCCGTCGACGGCGGCCGGGTCCAGGTCGAGGAGGGCGAAGCGGCCGGGTTCCTCGGACTGGGCGGAGCGGATCAGGCCCCACAGGGTGGCGGTGGCCGGGTCGGTGACGTGCTCGTCGGGGGCGGTGGCGACGGCTCCGCGGGTGACGAGGGTGAGGGCGGTGTGCGCGTACCGTTCGGGGGCCTCCAGCCAGGTCCGGGCGAGGTCGAGGGTCCGGTGGGTGACGGTGTGGGCGGTCGCGGCCTCGGGGCGGGGGTGCTGGGGGAAGGAGACGACGACGCTGTCGGGGGTGGCGGCGTCGGTGTCGGCGAACAGCGCGGCCAGGTCGGGGTACCAGTCGCCGTGGCCGCCGGTGCTCTCCAGGGCGGCGAGGACCTTGGCGTGGTCCTCGCCGACGACGGCGATGCGGCGTCCGGGCGGGGCCGCGGCGGTGTGCTGCCGCGGCCAGGTCACCTCGTGGAGGGATCCGCCCCGCAGGGCGCCCGCGGGGCCCGCGGCGGCGGCGAGCTGTTCGTCGGAGACGGTGCGGACGAGGAGTTCGTCCACGTCGAGGACGGGGCGGCCGTCCTCGTCGGCGCAGCGCAGGGTGACGGCGTCGGGGCCGGCGGGGGTGACGGTGACGCGCAGCCGGTCGGCGCCCTCGGCGTGCAGGCGGACGCCGCGGACGGCGAACGGCATGCGGGCGCGGCCGTCGTCGGGGAAGAACGCGCCGAGGCTCATCGCCTGGAGCGCCGCGTCGAGGAGCGCCGGGTGGATGCCGAAGCCCGCGGAGCCCTCGCGGGTCTGCGGGGGCAGGGCCACTTCGGCGTGGACGGCGGTGCCGTCGCGCCAGCCGTCGCGGAAGCCGCGGAAGTGCGGGCCGTAGTCGTAGCCGCGGGCGGTGAACTCCTCGTAGAAGGAGTCGGGGGCCGGGCGGGACGCGGGCCGGGCGGGGGGCGCCGGCCACCCGGGAGCGGCGGCGGGCGGGGTGTCCCCGGCGGGGGC
>NZ_JBGWAB010000023.1:0-83651 GCF_041862025.1 Streptomyces sp. AB3(2024) | reverse complement strand
CCGGACCGCCCCGCCGGGACCACCCGGCCGGACCGCCCCGCCGGGACACCCCGCCGGACCACCCGGCCGGACCGCCCGCCCGCCCGGACCGCCCGCGCACCCGCCCGAGCCCGGGGAGGCCACCCGCCTCCCCGGGTTTCCGCGTGCCCGCGGCGACCCGTGGACCACGTCTGCGCAGCGTGCGTATACACCGTGGGTATACACCGCATGTATAGTCGCGGCCATGTCCATCGGTCACACCCTCCTCGGCCTCCTGGAGGCCGGCCCGCGCCACGGCTACGACCTCAAGCGCGCCTTCGACGAGAAGTTCGGCCACGACCGTCCCCTCGCCTACGGACAGGTCTACTCGACCATGTCCCGCCTCCTGAAGAACGGCCTCGTCGAGGTCGACGGCGTGGAGAGCGGCGGCGGCCCCGAACGCAAGCGGTACGCCATCACCGACGCCGGGATCACCGACGTCGAGGCCTGGCTCGCCCAGCCCGAGAAGCCCGAGCCGTACCTCCAGACCACCCTCTACACCAAGGTCGTCCTCGCGCTGCTCACCGGCCGCAGCGCCGACGAGCTCCTGGACACCCAGCGCGCCGAGCACCTGCGGCTGATGCGCATCCTCACCCAGCGCAAGCGCAAGGGCGACCTCGCCGACCAGCTGGTCTGCGACCACGCCCTGTTCCACCTGGAGGCCGACCTGCGGTGGCTGGAACTGACCGCCGCCCGCCTCGACCAGCTCGCCCGGGAGGTGCGCCGATGATCCCGGCCGGCACCCTGCTGTGCGCCACCGCCCTGCGCAAGGCCTACGGCCCCACCAAGGCCCTCGACGACGCGGCCTTCTCCATCCACCCCGGCGAGGTCGTCGCCGTCATGGGCCCCTCCGGCTCCGGCAAGTCGACCCTGCTGCACTGCCTCGCCGGGATCGTCCCGCCCGACTCCGGCACCATCACCTACGCCGGGCGCGAGCTCTCCGCCATGAACGACGCCGAACGCAGCGCCCTGCGCCGCAGCGAGTTCGGCTTCGTCTTCCAGTTCGGCCGACTCGTCCCCGAACTGACCTGCGTGGAGAACGTCGCCCTGCCGCTGCGCCTGAACGGCGTCAAGCGCAAGCAGGCCGAGCGGACCGCCCTGGAGTGGATGGAACGCCTCCAGGTCGAGGACCTCGGCGCCAAGCGCCCCGGCGAGGTCAGCGGCGGCCAGGGCCAGCGCGTGGCCGTGGCCCGGTCCCTGGTCACCCGGCCCCGGGTGATCTTCGCCGACGAGCCCACCGGCGCCCTCGACTCCCTCAACGGCGAACTGGTGATGCAGCTGCTCACCGAAGCCGCCCGCTCCGCGAACGCCGCCGTCGTCCTCGTCACCCACGAGACCCGCGTGGCCGCCTACTCCGACCGCGAGATCGTCGTGCGCGACGGCAGGTCCCGCGACATGGAGCGGATCGCATGAGCTCGTCCAAGGCATGGATCCGCGACCTGGCCATGGGTGTCCGCTTCGCCTTCGGCGGAGGCCGCGAGGGCTGGACGCGCACCGCGCTCACCGGCGTGGGCATCGGCCTCGGCGTCGCGCTCCTGCTGATCAGCACCGCCGTCCCGAGCGCCCTGGCCGCCCGCAACGAACGGGGCGAGGCCCGCTTCCCGCTGAGCGCCGGCGGCGAACTCCGGCCGGGCCCGGACACCCTGCTCATCGCCGGGGCGAACATGACCTACCGCGACCGGGACATCGACGGCCGGCTGGTGCGCGCCGAGGGCCCGCGCGCCCCGCTGCCCCCCGGCCTCACCGCTCTGCCCGGGCCCGGCGAGATGGCCGTCTCCCCCGCCCTGCGCGAGCTCCTCGACTCCGGCGAGCACCCGCTGCTGCGGGAACGGTTCGAGCGGTGGAAGCCCACCTCGACCATCGGTGACGCGGGCCTCACCGGCCCCGGCGACCTGTACTTCTACGCCGGCTCGGCCGAGCTCCACCGGACGGGGCCCCAGGACTACTCCACCCAGCGGGTCAACGCCTTCAACCAGGCCATCGAGCGCCAGAAGCTCGATCCGGTGCTGCTGCTCCTGATCGTCCTGACCTTCGTCGCCCTGCTCCTGCCGGTCGCCGTGTTCATCGCCACCGCCGTCCGCTTCGGCGGCGAGCGGCGCGACCGGCGGCTCGCCGCCCTGCGCCTGGTGGGCGCCGACGGCCGGATGGTCCGCAGGATCGCCGCCGGAGAGGCGATGGCCGGATCCGTGGTCGGACTCGGACTCGGGGTGGTGTTCTTCCTGCTCGGGCGGACCCTCGTGGGCTCGCTCACCCTGGGCGGACGCAGCGTCTTCCCCGCCGACCTCAACCCCACCCCCGGGCTGGCGCTGCTGGTCGCCTGCGCGGTGCCCGCCGCCGCCGTGGGCGTGACCCTGTTCGCGCTGCGCGGCGTGGTCATCGAACCGCTGGGCGTCGTCCGTACGGCCGAGCCCCGCAAGCGGCGCATCTGGTGGCGGCTGCTGCTGCCGCTCGCCGGACTGGGGCTGCTGGCCCCGCTGACGGGCCGCGGCAACAAACACGGGAACTTCAACCAGTGGCAGGTCAGCGGCGGCGTGGTGCTGTTGCTGATCGGCATCACCGCTCTGCTGCCCTGGCTGTTGGAGCGCCTGGTCGGCGCGATGTCGGGCGGCCCCGTCTCCTGGCAGCTGGCCGTGCGCCGGCTCCAGGTCGACAGCGGCGCCGCCGCACGCCTGGCCAACGGGATCGCGGTGGCGGTCGCCGGGGCCATCGCCCTCCAGATGACCTTCGCCGGTGCCGAAGGCAGCTACTCCGGGAAGACCGGCCAGGACCCGACGCGCGCCACGATCGCGATCCTGGTGCCGGGCGGCCGCGAGGCCGGCACCGACGCGGTCGCCCGGCAGGTCGCCGCGACCCCGGGGATCACCCGGACCGTCCCGCTGACCGGCTTCTCCGCCGCCCGCGAGCCGAAGACCGACGGCGACGACATCACCGTCACCGTCGGCACCTGCGAGGCCCTGCGCGAACTCGCCCGGCTCGACGGCTGCCGGGACGGCGATGCCTTCGCCCTGACCACGCCCTCCGGCATGCCCGACCCCGCGTCCACGGCCCGGCCGGGCGAGCGCCTCCACGGGGGCAACGTGCACGGCTACGAGGGGATCGGCGGGACCCCCGCCGAAGCCCCGGTCGCCTTCACCTTCCCCGCCGGCGCGCGCACCGCGACGCCCCGCGAGGACCCCACGGGCAACCTCCGCGAGGGGCTGCTCCTGACCCCGTCGGTCGCGCCGAAGGGCCTGGGGTTCTCGCAGAGCGCGCAGATCTACGTCCAGGTCGACGAGAGCCGCCCGGACGGCCTGGACCTGGCCCGTACCGCGGCGTTCAAGGCCGACCCGCTCGCGACCGCGATGACCCTCAAGCAGACCGGGCGCAACGGCAGCTACTCCGCCATCCGCACCGGCCTGTTCTTCGGCGCCGCCGGGGTCATGGTCCTGATCGGCAGCAGCCTGCTGGTCTCCCAGCTGGAGCAGTTGCGCGAGCGCCGCAAGCTGCTGTCGTCCCTGGTCGCCTTCGGTACGAAGCGTTCGACGCTGAGCATGTCCGTGCTGTGGCAGACGGCCCTGCCCATGGGCCTGGGTCTGGCTCTCGCCACCGGTATCGGAGTGGCCCTGGGCTCGGTGCTGCTGCGGATGGCGAACCAGCCCGTCCGGATCGACTGGGCCCCGGTGCTGGCGATGAGCGGCGTCGGCGGGGGCGTGGTCGCCCTGGTGACCCTGCTGAGCCTGCCGCCGCTGCTGCGCCTGATGCGCCCGGACGGGCTGCGTACGGAGTGACCCGCACGGGCGGTGCGCCCGCTCCCGGACGGCCGCCTCAGTCGGTGGGCCACACCGGGAGCGGGCGCACCGCCTCGCGCAGCGCGGCGGCGACGGCCCGGAACTCCTCCTGCCGGGCCGTCCCGGTCCGCATGGCCAGTGCGATCCGCCGCGAGGGGGCCGGCTCGGCGAAGCAGCCGGTGGCCAGGTACTCGTTGCGGGCGGTCTCCAGGCGCAGGGCCGTGCGGGGCAGCAGGGTGACCCCGAGCCCGCCCGCGACCAGTTGGACGAGCGTGGACAGTCCGGCGGCGGTGGTGGTGACGTCCGCCCCGGCGCCGCGGCCCGCCTCGCGGCAGATGTCCAGGGCCTGGTCGCGCAGGCAGTGGCCCTCGTCGAGCAACAGCAGCTGGAGGCCGCGCAGTTCCTCGCGCGGGATGTCGCGCCGCCCGGCCAGCGGGTGCTCGCGCGGGGCCAGCAGGACGAAGTCCTCGTCGAAGAGGGGCAGTTCGGTGACGCCCGGCATACCGAGCGGCACCGCGAGCAGCAGCAGGTCGAGGCGCCCGCCGGCCAGCCCCTCCAGCAGCGAGGCCGTCTGCTCCTCGTGCACCTGGAGGTCCATGCGCGGGTAGCGCCGCTGGAAGAGCCCGAGCACGGTCGGCAGCAGGTACGGGGCCACGGTGGGGATCACCCCGAGCCGCAGCACCCCGGTGAAGGGGGCCCGGACCGCCTCGGCCTCCTCCAGCAGCCCGCCCATCGCGTCGAGCACGCCGCGCGCGCGGGCGGCGATCCGTTCGCCCGCCGGGGAGAGCAGCACCTTGCGGGTGGTGCGCTCCAGCAGCTGCACCCCGAGGGCCTCCTCCAGCGCGGAGACGGCGCCCGAGAGCGCGGGCTGGCTCATGCCGATCGCCGCGGCGGCGTCCCGGAAGTGCAGGTGTTCGGCGACCGCCGCGAAGGCCCGCAACTGGGCCAGCGTCGGCTGCCGGGCCTGCCTCGTCTGCCTCGCCTGCCTCGTCTGCCTCGTCTGCTTCAACTGCTTCGGTCCCCTATTACCGACAGCCACTGATAGGTACCTCCGATCACCCATCACAAGAGTAGCTATTTCCGTAATCAATGCAGCTGTGTCAGCATGTGAGATCCGTCCAACCCCTTCGGAAAGCTCCCAAAAGGGTCACTTTCCCGTTCGCAAGGAGAGTTCGTGCTCACTGTCGGTGACAAGTTCCCCAGCTACGACCTGACCGCCTGCGTCTCCCTCGAAGCCGGCAGCGAGTTCGCGCAGATCGACCACAAGACCTACGAGGGCAAGTGGAAGGTCGTCTTCGCGTGGCCGCTGGACTTCACCTTCGTGTGCCCGACGGAGATCGCCGCCTTCGGCAAGCTGAACGAGGAGTTCGCCGACCGCGACGCGCAGGTCCTCGGCTTCTCCCTCGACTCCGAGTACGTCCACCACGCCTGGCGCAAGGACCACGCCGACCTGCGTGATCTGCCCTTCCCGATGATGTCCGACATCAAGCGCGAGCTGTCGACCGAGCTGGGCATCCTCGGCGAGGACGGCCTGCCGATGCGCGCCGTCTTCATCGTGGACCCGAACAACGAGATCCAGTTCTCGATGGTGACCGCCGGTTCCGTGGGCCGTAACCCCAAGGAGGTCCTGCGGGTCCTCGACGCCCTGCAGACCGACGAGCTGTGCCCCTGCAACTGGAACAAGGGCGACGACACCATCAACGCGGGCGCCCTGCTGGCCGGTGAGTGACGGATGTCCCTCGACTCCCTCAAGTCCGCCATACCGGACTTCGCCAAGGACCTGAAGCTGAACCTCGGTTCGGTCATCGGCAATCAGGACACCCTCTCGCAGCAGCAGCTGTGGGGCACCGTCCTGTCCTGCGCGATCGCTTCCCGCTCCCCGCGCGTCCTGCGCGAGCTGGAGCCCGAGGCGAAGGCGGCCCTGTCGCCCGAGGCGTACACCGCCGCCAAGTCCGCCGCGGCGATCATGGCGATGAACAACGTCTTCTACCGCACGCGCCACCTCCTCTCCGACCCGGAGTACGGCACGCTGCGCGCGGGCCTGCGGATGAACGTCATCGGCAACCCGGGCGTGGAGAAGATCGACTTCGAGCTGTGGTCGCTCGCGGTCTCCGCGGTCAACGGCTGCGGCCAGTGCCTGGACTCGCACGAGCAGGTCCTGCGCAAGGCGGGCGTGGACCGCGAGACGGTCCAGGAGGCCTTCAAGATCGCCTCGGTGATCCAGGCCGTCGCCGTCACCCTCGACGCCGAAGCGGCCCTGGCCGCCGAGTAGTCACCCGCGCGGTCACCCGCGCGAACGCACGGGGCCCCCACAGCCGTCACCGGCCGTGGGGGCCCTGTGCGTTCACCTGCGCAGCCGGGCCATGAGCTGGCGCATGTCCTCGATCATCGCGGCCTTGACCGCGTCCTCGTCCGGCTCCTCCGCGCTGTCCGGACCGTCCACGGCGAACCAGCGGGAGGTCAGGGTGAAGACCGCCCCGCCGTCGAGCACCTGGAGCTGGGGCCAGCCCACCACCGTCGTCATCAGCGCCCGTTCCCCGAGCCCGGGGACCTGCTCCACCTCGGCGCCCACCGGCCGCATGCCGGGCTCCAGCCCAGGACCGGTGCCGAACTCCGGCCCCGGATCGAGCTTCTTGTGCAGCTCGACCATGACCTGGTGCTCGTAGGCGGGCCGTCGGTCGCCGCCGCTCGTGCCGATCGCGCAGTAGGCCCAGTCCTGCGCGGGGCTCTCGCCGTGTTTGGGCCTCCTCCCGTCGATCGATCCGCCCATCGCGCCGAGCATCTTCAGGGGCGCCTCGTCGCACAGGTTCTCGGCGTGCCGGTAGCGGATCGGCGGCGCGGACGCGGAGGAACGTTCCTGCACGACCAGTACGCCCGCCCACACCACCGAGGCCACCACCATCCCGCCCAGCGCCCACCGCCACGGCACGCGCCCGCCGCCCGGCGACGACGACGACGGCGGCGGCGGCGGCGCGGACGCGGACGGAGCGTCCGGTCGGGCCTCCCCCGCGGGCCGGCCCGCGGGCCACTCCCCTTCGAGCTCAGGCTCGCTGATCATCGCCGGCCCCCGCCCCCGGCACGGCCACGGCCGTGGCCGTGACGCCGTGCGGGGCCGGCCCCATCGCGAGGGCCGGCACATGCCGTTCGCGGGCGTGTGCCCGCAGGTAGCCGACGACCGTGTTCGTGACGGCGACCAGCGGTACGGCGACCACCGCGCCGCCGATCCCCGCGATCAGCCCGCCGGCCGCGACCGAGAGCACCACCGCGAGCGGGTGGACCCGTACCGCGCGGCCCAGGATGAAGGGCTGGAGCACGTGCCCCTCGATCTGCTGCACCGCCAGCACCACCAGCAGCACCATCAGGGCGATGAACGGACCCTGCGTCACCAGCGCCACGACCACGGCGAGGGCACCGGAGACCACGGCGCCGACCAGCGGGATGAAGGCGAACAGGAAGATGAACACGGCCAGCGGAACGGCCATCGTCACGTCGAGGAAGTAGAGCCCCAGGCCGATGAAGACGGCGTCGATGAGCGCGACGAGGACGGTGCCGCGCACGTACGCCGTGAGCGTGCGCCAGGCGCGCGGACCGGCGCCCGAGAGGCCGGGGCGGGCGGCGGCCGGGACCAGGCCGAGCACCCAGTTCCAGATCTTCGCGCCGTCGTAGAGCAGGAAGAGCGTCGAGAACATCGCGAGCAGCATGCCGGTCAGCACCTCGACGAGGACCGTCACGCCCTGGAGCCCGGCGGAGGTGATCTCCTCGGTGTTGGTGCCGATCGTCTCGCTGAGGTTCTTCGCGATGTCGTTGATCTGCTTCTCGGTCACGTGGAACGGACTGTCCAGGGCCCAGCTCTTGAGCTCGTTGATGCCCTCGCGCAGCCGGTTGGAGAGGTCGTCGAGGTTCTCCATGACCTGCCAGACCACGAACCAGCCGACCAGTCCGATGACGACGAAGCCGAGGATCGCCGTGACGGCGGTGGCCAGCCCCCTCGGCAGCCCGAGCCTGCGCAGCCGGACCACGAAGGGCTGGAGCAGTGCGGTCACCAGCAGGGCGGCCGCGAAGGCGAGGACGACCAGCCGGACTTCACTGATCACCTTCATCAGCACCCAGAGCATCCCGGCGAGCAGCAGCAGCCGCCAGCTGGCCTCGGCGGCCACGCGCATGCCCCACGGGATGACGGTCACCGGATCGGGCCGGGCCGGCGGCGGGAGCTCCCCGGACGCGGCCTGCGGTACGGGGACGGGCGTCTCGGCGGCGACCACGACGGGCGCCACCGGCTCCCCGGTGGCCTCGGCCTCGACCTCGGCCCGCCGTTCGTCGAGGCGCGCCTCCATCCGGCTCAGTCTGCTGCCGAGCCGGCCGAGCCAGCCTGCCCTCTTCGACATCTCGTTCCCTTCCCCCGCCGTACGGTCACACCTCGCACGACCGTACACGCGAGGGGCCCCGCACCGTAGGACGGTGCGGGGCCCCTCGAGGTTGAACCGGCCCGGAGGCGGTTCCGCTAGTACCAGCCGTTGGCCTGGTGGAAGCTCCAGGCGCTGCACGGGCTGCCGTAGCGCTCGTTCATGTAGCCCAGGCCCCACTTGATCTGGGTGGCCGGGTTGGTGCGCCAGTCCGAGCCGGCCGAGGCCATCTTCGAACCGGGGAGCGCCTGGACCAGGCCGTAGGCGCCCGAGGAGGAGTTGACCGCCTGGTAGTTCCAGGTGGACTCCTCGTTGATGATGTTCGAGAAGCACTGGAACTGGCCCGAGGGGACCAGCTGCTGGGCGATGGCCCTGACCTGGGCGACCGTGTAGGAGCCCTGGAGCGGGAAGTCGCCGGCGTCGCGGGTGGCGGACCGGCTCGCGACCTCGTCCTTCTCCTCGCGCTCCTTCTTGAGCTTGGCGTCGGCCTCGTCCTTCTTGGCCTTCTCCGCCTTCTCGGCGTCGGCCTTCTTGGACTTGGCGTCCTCGGCGGCCTGGACGCGGGCGGCCTCTTCCGCCGAGCGCTTGGCGTCGGTGTCGGCGGCGTGGGCGATGGCGTCGGCCTGCTGCGTCAGGGACGCGCTCTGGACCTGGGCCTGCTCGCCGACCGGGATTTCGCTGAGGAGAGTCGCACCCGATGCGGTGGTCTCGATGTCGTTCGAGGAGGCGGGGTCGCCGGTGGCGACTCCGACGACTGCGCCGACGGTGGTGACCGCGGTGGCCGAAGCCACTGCGAACCCCCGAACCGAGATCCGGCTCACACGGTGTCCTTCCAGCAGCGTCCGCAGTGACCGCGCGGGCGCGAGAGTGCCCCCTCGAACACTGGCCTCCGTGGTGGTGCGGTCACCGGAGACGCGGGCCCGTGGGCAACTCCCCTGCGGGAGCTGCCGCGTGAAACCGGGCGGCATACGGACATCGGCTGTGGAGTTGTGGTGCTGCGCGTATCCCACGGGAGATACAGGTGTGCCGTATGCGGGGCCTGACGGAAAACAGACTCTGCCGGACCTCGACGCCGCAGGGCAATTCCACGTTGCGTGGGAAAGGTCACACCTGGCATGTTGCCGTTGTTTTCGACAAAGCCCTGTGCCGCACGACGCCGCCCGGCTAGGCTCCTTGGCCTTTGCCGGGCGGCGCCAACTCACCGTCCCGCTATGGGGTTTTTGACCCGTTCGGGCCGGGTGGGTGATCGGTGCCGGTCAGAGCGTTTCGAGCATCTCGGTGACCAGGGCCGCGATCGGGGAGCGCTCGGAACGGGTCAGCGTGACGTGGGCGAAGAGCGGATGCCCCTTCAGCTTCTCAACGACGGCGACCACTCCGTCGTACCGGCCGACCCGCAGGTTGTCCCGCTGGGCCACGTCGTGGGTCAGGACCACCCGCGAATTGGCCCCGATCCGGGACAGAACGGTCAGCAGGACGTTGCGCTCCAGCGACTGGGCCTCGTCCACGATCACGAAGGAGTCGTGGAGCGAGCGGCCGCGGATGTGCGTGAGCGGCAGGATCTCCAGCATCCCGCGGCCCAGCACCTCTTCGATGACCTCGCGCCCGGCCACCGCCGAGAGGGTGTCGAAGACCGCCTGCGCCCAGGGGCTCATCTTCTCGGACGCGTCGCCGGGCAGGTAGCCGAGGTCCTGGCCGCCGACCGCGTACAGCGGCCGGAAGACCATCACCTTCTTGTGCTGCCTGCGCTCCAGGACCGCCTCCAGGCCCGCGCACAGGGCCAGCGCCGACTTGCCGGTGCCGGCCCGGCCGCCCATCGACACGATCCCGATCTCCGGGTCGAGCAGCAGGTCGAGGGCGATGCGCTGTTCGGCGCTGCGGCCGTGCAGCCCGAAGGCCTCCCGGTCGCCCCTCACGAGCTTCACGTTGCCGTCGGCCGTGACCCGGCCCAGGGCCTTGCCGCGCTCGGACTGCAGGACCAGTCCGGTGTGCACGGGCATCTCCGCGGCCTCCGGCACGTAGAGCCGTTCCTCGGAGTAGAGGAGGTCCACCTGCTCCCCGGAGAGGGCGAGCTCGCTCATGCCGGTCCAGCCGGCACCGGTGATCGCGAGTTCCGCGCGGTACTCCTCCGCGAGCAGCCCCACGGAGGAGGCCTTGATGCGCAGGGGAAGGTCCTTCGAGACGACCGTGACGTCGTAGCCCTCGGCCTGGAGGTTGCGGGCGACCGCGAGGATGCGCGAGTCGTTGTCCCCCAGCCGGAAGCCGGCGGGCAGGACGCCCGGGTCGGAGTGGTTGAGCTCGACGCGCAGGGTCCCGCCCAGATCGCCCAGCGGGATGGGGGCGTCGAGGCGACCGTAGCGGACCCGGAAGTCGTCGAGCAGGCGCAGGGCCTGACGCGCGAAGTAGCCGAGTTCGGGATGGTGCCTCTTTGCCTCCAGCTCTGTGATCACCACGATCGGGAGCACGACCTCGTGCTCGTCGAAGCGGGAGAAGGCGTTGGGGTCTGCCAGCAGGACGCTGGTGTCGAGGACGTAGGTCCGCCTGTCGGGCAGGCGGCGCTTTGTGCTGGTCACCACGGAAGGACGTACCCCCTCGGAAGAGGTCGGGCCATGAAGACCGGACCGGTCAACGGCACCCATGCCAGGGCCGAATTCCGGCCCTCCAATCCGTCCGTGCGAACCGCACGCGCGTCCTGGTGCAAAGGGCCTCCCGGGCGGACGGCCCTGTGCCGTCCGCTGAGACTCGACACCCGTGGATCGGGCGTCGACCTGCCTGGGTTATGCCCTCGAACATGCGCCGCCATGCCATGGCATATGACGGACGCTCGGTGAATCCCTGGTGAAGGCTTCGCGAGGGGGCGGGAGGGACCGAAGGGGCGTCAGCTCCGCGGGGTCAGGTGCCGTAGCGCCGGTGGCGGGCGGCGTAGTCGCGCAGCGCGCGCAGGAAGTCGACCTTGCGGAAGGCCGGCCAGAAGACCTCGCAGAAGTAGTACTCCGAGTGGGCGCTCTGCCACAGCATGAATCCGGACAGTCGCTGCTCGCCGCTGGTGCGGATCACCAGGTCCGGGTCGGGCTGGCCGCGCGTGTAGAGGTGCTCGGCGATGTGGTCGATGTCCAGGACCTCGGCGAGCTCCTCGAACGAGGTGCCCTTCTCGGCGTGCTCCAGGAGCAGCGAGCGCACTGCGTCCGCGATCTCCTGGCGGCCGCCGTAGCCCACGGCGACGTTGACCAGTATCCCGTCGACGTCGTGCGTGGCCTGCTCGGCCTCCTTGAGCACGGACTGGGTCTGTGCGGGCAGGATGTCGAGGTTGCCCACGTGGTGGACGCGCCACCGGCCGTCCGCGGCGAGGCCCCGCACCGTGTTCTCGATGATGTTGAGCAGCGGGCGGAGCTCGACCTCCGGCCGGTCCAGGTTGTCCGTGGACAGCATCCACAGGGTGACGACCTCGACGTCCGTCTCGGTGCACCAGCCGAGCATCTCGGAGATCTTGTCGGCGCCGGCCTGATGGCCCTGCACCGTGGTGCTCCCCGCCGCCTTGGCCCAGCGCCGGTTCCCGTCCAGGATGACGCCGATGTGCTTGGGCGACGCGTCGTGGTCGAGGCGGCCTTCCACCCGGCGTGCGTAAAGCCTGTACACCAGGTCGCGCAGCTTCACGATCTTCCAGCCCCTCCGTGCAATGCCCCCGTGCGGATTGCGGTCTCCCCCGAGGCGGCCACATTACTGCGCGGCGGGATCGGGTACCCAACTCGGCCGGTCACAAGTCCGTGATAGGGAGGACATCGTGACTGATAACAATCCCTATCGGGCAGAGCCCTCGCGCTACGACTCCATGCAGTACCGGCGCACCGGCCACAGCGGCCTCAAGCTTCCGGCCATCTCCCTCGGCCTCTGGCACAACTTCGGTGACGACAAGTCCCTGGAGTCCCAGCGGGCCATCCTCCGCCGCGCCTTCGACCTCGGCGTCACCCACTTCGACCTGGCCAACAACTACGGCCCGCCGCCCGGCTCGGCCGAGCTGAACTTCGGCAAGATCTTCGCGCAGGACTTCGCGTCCTACCGCGAGGAGCTGGTGCTCTCCACCAAGGCCGGCTACCTGATGCACCCGGGCCCCTACGGCGAGTGGGGCAGCCGCAAGTACCTCCTCGGCTCGCTCGACGCGTCGCTGAAGCGGATGGGCGTGGACTACGTCGACGTCTTCTACTCGCACCGCTTCGACCCGGAGACCCCGCTGGAGGAGACCATGGGCGCGCTCGCGTCCGCGGTCCAGCAGGGCAAGGCGCTCTACGTCGGCGTGTCCTCGTACACGGCGGAGCAGACGGCCGAGGCGGCGCAGATCCTGCGCGGGATGGGCGTGCGGCCGCTGATCCACCAGCCCTCGTACTCCATGATCAACCGCTGGACGGAGGAGGACGGGCTGCTGGACACCCTGGAGGAGGCCGGCATGGGCTGCATCTCCTTCGCGCCGCTCGCGCAGGGCCTGCTGACCGGCAAGTACCTGGGCGGCATCCCGGAGGGCTCGCGGGCCTCCCAGGGCAAGTCCCTCAACCCGGACCTGCTCTCCGAGGACGTGCGCGGCCGCCTCGCCGGCCTGAACGAGATCGCCGCGCGGCGCGGGCAGTCGCTGGCGCAGCTGGCGCTGACGTGGGTGCTGCGCGACGAGCGGATGACCTCCGCGCTGATCGGCGCGTCGAGCGTCCGGCAGCTGGAGGAGAACGTGGCCGCACTGGCCGGGGCGCCGCTGTCCGCGGAGGAGCTGAAGGAGATCGACTCCTTCGCCGTCTCCACCCCCGGCACCAACATCTGGGCCCAGCGCGGCTGACCTGCGCTTTTGCCCGGAAGGGGCGGAAAGAAAAAAACGGGCCGGTCCGTGGGGGGGATACGGACCGGCCCGAGGGGGGGGTTCCACCATAACCCTTCGTAAAGCGAGATGCGTGCATTGCCGCGAAACGATTACGCTCCGAATCCACCCAGCAGCACTCCGGTGAGGGCTCCGGCGGCCATGAAGGGGCCGAAGGCGAAGCCCGTCGCACGGGTCGCCCGGCCCCTGAGCAGCAGGCCGAGGCCGTACAGGGCCCCGTAGAGCAGGCCCAGGAAGGCCCCGGCGAGCCATACCCCCCACCCGTACCACCCAAGAGCGACCCCGAGCGGGAGCGCCAGCTTGACGTCGCCGAGGCCCATCCCGGCCGGGTTGATCAGGAACAGCAGGAGGTACGCGGCCCCGAGCGCGCCCCCGCCCAGCAGCGCGAGCCGCCACGACCCGGCGGCGCCGGGCAGCAGGGCTGCGGCGCCGAGGAGCGCGGCGGTGGCGGCGGCCAGCGGCAGGGTGAGCACGTCGGGCAGCCGGTGCACGGCGAGGTCGACGAGGGCCAGCAGCACCAGCGCCGGGGCGAGCAGCACGTACGCCGCCGCCTCGGGGCGCGGGCCCACCACGGCGGCGAGCGCCCCGCAGACGGCCCCGGAGGCCGCCCAGGCCCCCGCGGGCCCGTAGCGGAGCCCCGCGCAGCGGGCGGGGCCGAGCCACCCGGCGAGCGGATGTCCCCGCGGGCAGCTGCGCCGCCAGGGCTCCCCGGGCTCCACGGAGAGCCGGTACGCGGCGCGCGGCAGGCCCAGCCCGGCGGCGGCGCCGTACGCGACGGCGAGGAGGACGATCACGGCGTGGCCCATCCGCCGACGGTAGAGCGCGGCGTACGGGCCCCGCGGCCGTTTCCCCCTTCTCCGGCCTTTCCCCGTGGGGGTGGGGGCCGGGGGCGGGAGCCCCTAGGGTGGCCGCCATGACGCGGTGGGACGACGGGTACGGAATCCTCCAGGTCGCCGGGGTGGCGGTGCCGCTGGAGGTGGCCGCCTCGTACCGGGCGCGCACGCGCGGGCTCCTGGGGCGGGACGGCATCGAGGGGGCCCTGCTGCTGACCCCGGCGGCGAGCGTGCACACCTTCCGGATGCGGTTCGCGATCGACGTGGCCTACCTGGACCGGAGCCTGCGGGTCCGCGCCGTGGTGACGATGGCGCCGGGCCGCCTGGGCCTGCCCCGCCCGCTCTCCCGGCACGTCCTGGAGGCGGAGGCGGGCGCGATGGCGGGCTGGGGGCTGCGCCCCGGGATCCACGTCGGGGTGCGGACGCAGGACGGTCTCGACACCGCCTAGGTCCGCGGGCGCTCGGGCGGTAGGTTGAGGCGGTTGAGCTGGGGCGCGCAGGGGAGCGGCATGACGGAGAACGCGCGGATCAAGGCGCTGGAGCAGATCATGCCGGCGACGCACGGCGCCGACGAGGACATCGACTGGCAGGCGGCCGAGGCCGTCTGGGGTACCCGGTTCCCGGCCGACTTCGTGGCGTTCATGGGGCGTTACGGGGCCGGTTCCATCAACGGCGAGGCCAGCATCCTGCTGCCGCTGCCCAAGCCCGGACTCCAGTGGGACCCGGCGGAGATGTCGGAGGAGACCGCCAACGCCCGGCAGGCCTGGGAGGACGGGGGCGGCCGGGCCGCCTTCGACGTGGACCCGGAGTCGATCCTCGCCTGGGGCGTCACCGGCGGCGCCGACGTCCTGTGCTGGCTGACCACCGACCCGGACCCGGACCGGTGGCCGGTCCTCGTCGTCGGGCGGCACACCGCCGACGCGTTCGCGGTGTACCCGTACGGCATGGCCGAATTCCTGCTGCTGCTGTGCTCCGACGAGTTCGACGTGAGCCCCGTCGGCATCACCTTCTGGGACGTCGGCCACCTCAGCTTCGTCCACTGGCGCAAGGCCCAGCGGCGCTGGCAGGAGGGCCGCAACCCCGAGACCGGCGAGCCCGACCCCTACGCGGGCGAGTTCGCCGACTAGCCGGCCGACCCGCCACACGCCCGCCACACCCTTCAGCCCGTTTCCCGGCCGGAAACGGGCTTTTCGGCATGTCTCCGCACGTCTACGCGCGTCCAATTCCTGGATCACATATCGGAAAACACGAGCGGGAATTGCCGAATTTGGAGCATTGAACACAACTGCCGACCCAATGGAATCAACCCACCCGCCCTCAGGAGAGAATTCCGGCCAACGGGCCACGGAGGGACACCCCAGCCCGGAGTGACTCATAAGTAATATCCGGCTCCAAAAGAAAATCAGGGGTATCCACCCGTGCGACGAAGAATGTTCGGAGCTGCCGCCACGGCGGCCGTGTTCGGCCTGCTGATACCGCTGTCCGGCTGCGGAAGTTCCAACGCCGGGTCGGGTGGCAGCGGAACCCTGCGCCTGGTCGCGGCCGAATACGGCGACAATGCGGGCAACAGCTCCAAGGCTTTCTGGGACCAGGTGACGAAGGATTTCACCGCGGCCAACCCGGACATCAAGGTCGAGGTCCAGCTGCTCCCCTGGGCCGACATCGACCGCGAGGTCTCCCGTATGGTCAAGGCCGGCAAGGCACCCGACATGGCCCTCATGGGCTCGTACTCGGACTTCGCCGCGCAGGGCAAGCTGTATTCCGCGGACGAGCTCCTCTCCATCACCGCCGAATCGAACTTCCTCCAGCCCCTCGCCGAGGCGGGTTCGGTCGGCAGCACCCTCTACGGCCTGCCCTTCGTGGCGAGCAGCCGCCTCCTCTTCTACAACCAGAAGCTGCTCGCCGACGCCGGGGTCATCCCCAAGGACGGCACGGCCACCTGGCAGCCGAAGAACTGGTCCGACCTGAAGGCCGCCGCCAAGGCGCTCAAGGACAAGGGCGTGAAGTACCCGTACGCCCTTCCGCTGGGCCCCGAGGAGGCGCACGCCGAGACGCTGATCTGGGAGCTGAGCAACGGCGGCGGCTACGCCGACAGCAGCGGCAACTACGCCCTGGCCTCCGACCAGAACATCTACACCCTGCGCTGGCTCCGGGACCAGCTGGTCGCCCCCGGCCTGACCGGCCCGACGCCGCCGTCGCAGCTCAACCGCGCGGACGCGTTCGCCGCCTTCCTGCGCGACGAGGTCGGGATGCTCAACGGCTACCCCTCGCTCTCCCACGAGGCGCGCGCCAAGGGCATCACCGTCGGCACCGTCACCATGCCGGTCTCGGACAACCTGAGCTCGGGCGAGACCCCGCCGACCGTCGGCGTCGCCGACTGGATGATGGCCTTCAAGCAGAACGACCACCGCGTCGAGATCGGCAAGTTCCTCGACTTCGTCTACGCGGACAAGTACCTGTCGGACTTCGCGGGCCGCTACCACCTGCTGCCCTCGACGGTCACGGCCTCCCGCACCCCGGCGGGCGGAGGTCTCGACAAGACCGACGAGCAGTTCCTGACCGCCCTGCGCGGCGCCCAGCTCTACCCCGTCAACGACCCGACGTGGGTGACGGTCAGCGACACCATCAAGCGCGGCATCGGGCGGGCCGTGGAGCCGGGCGGCGACCCGAAGGCCGTCCTGGAGGGCATGGCCGCGAAGGCCGCCGAAGCCGGGAAGAAGAAGCACTGAAGCACCTCCCGAACCGGGACCTTCGACCCTGCGCCCGTACCCATCCCGTACGGCACCATGACCGTGACGGCCTTGATCCAAGGCCCCGGCCCGATCGCCCGCCGAGCACCCACAAGGTGCCGGGGCGCCAGGCCTCCCCTCCTCCTCCGTCTCCTCCGCCGCCGCCTTCTCCGCGCGGCTAGTGCGCCCCGTTCTCCGCGGCGAACGCCGTCCGGTACTGCTCGCAGCTGGAGTCCCAGGGCAGCGTGCCCGTCAGCGTCCCGTAGCCGGTCCGGGTGACCGACCACTCCACCGTGTACCGACCGGTGTCGCACGCGATCCGCTTGTTCCCCGCCACCTTCTGACGCCCCGTCGCCGGCTGCCCGGACAGTTCCTTGCGCACCTCGCCCGCCGCGGCCCCCCTCGCGTCGCGCAGCACCGCGTGGACGACGATCGGCTGGTTGCCGTCCTTGGTGGTCAGGGCCTTCTTCACGACCGCCGAGTCGGAGACCCCCCAGGCGAACTCGTACGAGGGCTGCCAGGCCAGCGTCTTGGGATCGCCCACCTGGCGCTTCCACTCGGGCGCCTCCGGCGGACCGGACCGGGTCACCGTCTTGTACTGCACGCCCGGGTGGAAGCGGAGCTGCCCCTCCACCTTGTGCATGTCGTCCTTGGTCCACATGGACTTCATCGCGTGCTCGTCCCCGGCCGGGTCCTGGAGGTAGGCCGTGCCCGGCGCGGCGGTGGCGGCGGCCTGCCCGAGGGCGGGCGCGAGGGCCGCGACGGCTGCGGCGAGGCTGAGGGCGACGGTGCGGGTGCGGTTCATGTACGGCCCAACGGGAGCCCGCGGCGGGCCGGAACGACGCCGCGGGCGCGTTCACCCGTAAGGGAGCGGGCCGGGCGCGCGCAGGTGACGAACTCCCGGATCCGACAGGAATACGATCCCACCGCCTCTGGTTGGCTGCCCACGGACACAGCGGGAAGATCCGCGTGCGACGAACGGGGGATGTCATGAGCGTGACGGTGAACGGAACGGTGGCGGCGGGCTGGGAGCCGGTGCGGGAGGAGTTCGAGGCCTTCGTGGCCGGCGAGCACGTCTCGCCCGAGGCGCAGCTGTCGGTGCGTCACCACGGGCGCGTCGTCGTCGACCTGTGGGGCGGCGAGGACACCGAGGGGGACACCCTGACCGGGGTCTACTCGATCACCAAGGGCGCCGCGCACCTGGTGGTGGCCCTGCTGGCGCAGGAGGGGGTACTGGACCTGGAGCGTCCGGTGTCCTCGTACTGGCCGGAGTTCACGGGGCACGGCAAGGAGCGGCTGACGGTGCGGCAGCTGGTCGCGCACGGCTCCGGGCTGATCAACACCCCGGAGGGCTTCTCGTACGAGGAGATCGCGGACGACACCCTGATCGCGGCGCGGCTGGCGGAGGCGAAGCCCTACTGGGAGCCCGGTACGGCGTACGGCTACCACGCCTTCGTGATCGGCGCCCTGACGGGCGAGGTGGTCCGGCGGGCGACCGGCCGCTCCCTGCAGGAGGTCTACGAGGAGCGGGTGCGGGCCCCGTACGGGCTGGACCTGTACATGGGCCTGCCCGCCTCCGAGGAGGGCCGCTGGAAGCCGGTCCTGGAGATGGTCCCGACCCCGGCCCAGCTGGAGCTGCTGGCGGCGGGCGAGCCGCTGCCGGAGCTGCTGAAGATCGCCTTCAACTGGCACCGCGAGCCCGCGATGGACCTGGTCGCGTACGCCAACCACCCGCAGGTGAAGGGCCGGGGCCCGGCCTCCGCGGGCGGCGTCGGCACGGCGCGCGCGGTGGCGGGCCTGTACGCGGCGGCGGTCGGCGGTCTGAACGGCCTCCCGGCGCTGCTGAAGCCGGACACCGTGGCGGACGTCGCGCGGCCGCACACCCCGGGCGCGGACTCGGTCGTTCCGGAGGCCGACCACTTCGGTCTGGGCTTCGAGCGGCAGCACGCGGTGGGCCCGGAGGCCTTCGGGCACTGCGCCGCGTCGGGCGGGCTCGGCTTCGCCGACCCGGTCACGGGCATCGCGTACGGGTACACGCGCCGCCGTTTCGGTTTCCCGGGCGGTACGGGCCCGGAGAACGGTCCGCTGACGGCGGCGGTGCTGAAGGTGGCGCGGGGGCTGTAGCCCCGGGGCTCCGGGGCTCCCGGGTCAGGCCTGGCCGGTCTCGAAGCGGACGACGTGGCCGTCGGCGATTTCGAACCGCCAGGCGGTGCGCATCTCGCCCCAGGTGTCGTTGCGGTAGTCGACCACCAGGGAGCGGCCCCCGTCGGCTTCGGAGTCGACCGACATGTGGCCGTGGCAGGACCAGATCTCCCGCTCCGTCCAGTCGTCGACGTCGCGGTCCGAGCCGTCGTCGGACATGGTCGCGCCGGGGGTCAGGACCGCGTGGAAGGCGGTGCGGTCCCCGGCGTTGACGGCGGTGACGAAGGCGCGGACGGTGGGGTCGGTCAGCCGGGTGGGGTCGATCACGGATGCTCCTGGGCGGGTGCGTGCGTACGGTGCTGCGTGCGCGACCAGGGAACACCGTGGCGGCCGTGGCCGCGGCGACCCTCACCCGTTCGCCGCCGGACGGCGTGTCAGGGGGCGCTGCGGGCGCGGGTCGGGGCGCGGCTCAGGGGGCGGTGCGGACCGGGAAGCCGGTCGGCCGGCCCTGGTCCTTCAGCCAGGTCAGCACCTGGTCGAGGGCGTCGACGGTCTGCCGGCGGTCGCCGCCCCCGTCGTGGAAGAGCACCGTCGGGCCGTTGCCCATCTCCCGCTTGACGGCGTCGACGATGGCGGCGGTCCCGGGCCTGCCGAAGTCCTTGGTGTCGACGTTCCAGCCGAGCGGGCGCATGCCGTGGGCGGCGGCGATCCGCCGGCTGTCGGGGGTGAAGGCCCCGCCGGGGGCCCGGTAGTACTCGACCTTCGCGGCGCCGCCCGCCGCCTCCTCGATCAGCTTCTTCGCGTCGAGGATCTGCGCCTCCTGGTACGCGACGGGCTTCTTGTCCATGGTCGTGTCGTGGTTCATGGTGTGGTCGCAGAGCCGGTGACCGGCCGCGACGACCTGTTTGACCAGTTCCGGGTGGGCCTTGGCCTGCGGGCCGATCATGCAGAAGACGGCCTTCACGTCGTGGCGGGCCAGGACGTCGAGGACCTGTGGGGTCCAGCGGGGGTCGGGGCCGTCGTCGATGGTGATGTTGACGGTGTTCCCGCCGCCCTCCGAGGCGTGGGCGATGGTGTCGGGCAGCGCCGCGGGGGCGGGGGGGGGGGGCCCCGCCGCGGCCCCCCCCCCCCCCCCCCCCCCCCCCCCCCCCCCCCCGCCGGTGCCCCCCTCGTCCGGGCCGCCGTCCGCTTCGCCCCGGCGGGAGGCGCTGTCCTGGCGGGAGGCGTTGTCCTGTGGGTGGGCGGTGCGGTCGTCCGTGGCGACCAGGGCCGTCACGCCCCAGACGGTCGCGGCGACGGCCACGGCCGAGGCGCCGACTGCCATCCGGGTCCGCAGGGCCTGCTTCTGCGTGCGCGTCATGTGTCCACTCCCCATCCGGACGTGCGAGGGTCCTGTGGGTCATGACGCCTTGGAACCAGGTCGGGTTCCGCCCGATTGCCCTATAAATTCCAGGTAATAAGGACTTTGCTCCTTTACAGCCCCTTACGCCCCTCCCGCCCCGCGGGGCACCGGCCTCAGGACGCTCCGGCTCATCGGCCGTTGCCCGTCGGGCCGGCCCCGGAACCGTCGGCGGGTGTCGCGAGCATCAGCGCGGAGTCCGTGTGGAGCGTGATGCGCACCGGCGTGAAGGCGGTGGCGTCCACCGAGGACTCCCCGGTGCCGGGGTTGCGGGCGTAGCGCGGATGGGCGCCTCCGCTGATCTGCCAGCGCATGCGGTGACCGACGGCGAAGCGGTGGGCGGTGGAACTCATCGGCACGGTGAGCGGCGAGGGCGCCCCTTCGGCCGTCCGGAGCCGGCCCAGTCCGTCGCAGATGTTGACGGAGCGGCCCTGTTCGTCCACATCGCACAGGCGGGTGAAGACATCGGCGTGGCCGGTGTCCGTGGAGATGGCCAACCGGGCGGAGACCGGGCCGAGGACGTCCACGGGTTCGGTCAGCGGGGGCCCGGTGAACGTCAGCACGTCGTCCCGGATCTCCAGGGTGCCGTTGTCGCGGGGACCGGCCGTGCGGGAGAGCAGCGGGCCGCCGAGCGAGGGGGTGGGGTCGTCCGGGTCGTAGCGGAACGACGCCAGTGGCGCGGATTCCGCGGGAGCCCGCCGGGTGAGGTCCCCGTGCCCGGCGGGGAACCACGAGGTGGCGGCCGCGGCCGGCGGCCAGTCGTCGAGGTCCCGCCAGTCGTCTGCACCGCCGACGTGCACGCGGACCCTGGCGGGACGGAGGCCGGAGGGGTCGCCGCACAGGTGCGCGCGCAGCCAGGCGAGGCTCTCGGCGAAGACCTCGGGCCACCCCTGCTGCAGCGCGGACGTGTGGGTCCAGGGGCCGACGAGCAGGGAGGTCTCGCAGCCGGCCTCGCGCAGCCGGTGGTACTGCCCGAGGGTCTGGTCGCCCATGACGTCGTGCCATCCGGTGATCAAGGCGGTCGGCACGCTCAGCCGCTCCGCCACCGTCGCCAACGACGCACCCTGCCAGTACGCGTCCTCGGCATCCGGGTGCGCCATCACGTCGTCCAGCCAGGGCACTTCACCCCCGAGGGCGGGCGCGTAAGCCCCGCGCAGCGGCCGGGCGGTGGTGACCTCGCCCAGGCGGCGCTGCAGACGCATCGTCGCCCTGATGAACCGGCCCATGCCCTGGTGCTGGTACGTCATGCCGGCGCCGACGGCGAGGGCGTTCTCCAGGCGGAGCGCACCGTCCGCGTAGAAGAGGGAGTACGGGTCGTGCAGCCCGACCTGCACCACCATCGCCTTCAGCTCCGGCGGCGGGTCCGCGGCGAGGGCCCACTGCACGTATCCCAGGTAGCTGGGGCCGACGGTCCCCAGCGTTCCGTCGAACCAGCTCTGCTCGCGCAGCCAGGACACCGTGGCCCGGCCGTCGGCGGCCTCGTTGCGCCACAGATCGAAGTCACCGCCGGAGCCGCCGGTGCCCCGGCAGCTCTGCAGCACCACGTGGAAGCCCTGTTCGGCGAAGAGCACGCCGTACATGGGAGACCACGGCAGGCCCCTGCCGTACGGCGAGCGCACCAGGAGGGTGGGGAAGTCGCCCTCGGCGCGCGGGAAGTAGTGGTCCGTGACCAGCGGGCTGCCGTCGGCGGCCGGCACCGCCAGCCCCGGCTCCCACCCGACGTCGTACCGCTTGGCCGGGAGGCCGCGCCAGGTCGCCCTCATCATCCGCGAGGCCGGCGGCGGCTTGCCGGACGGCATCGCCCAGGTCGTCCTCGGCGCAGGACCGTGCGTGCGTGTCGCCATGTCGTTCCCCTCCTCGATATCCGTACGATGTACGAGAATAGACGATGCACGGATGGATCCCGCAAGGGGCCTCCTCGATCAAGGAAGGGAGCGCGGACCAATGTCCCGTGGAGGAGGGTCCGATGCCGCAGGCATCGACCCCGAACAGCTCTGGCTGAGTTCCGACCGGCCCCGCAGGGGGCGCAAGCCCGCCTACAGCAGGGAGACGATCACGGCGGCAGCCGTCGCCCTGGCCGACGCGGAGGGGCTCGAAGCGGTCACCATCCGCAAAGTCGCCGCACAGGTCGGAGCCGGCGCCATGTCGCTCTACAGCTACGCCCCCGACAAGGAGACGCTGCTGGAACTGATGGTCGACCACGTCAGCGGCGAACTGCCGACCACCCACACGCCCACCGACGACTGGCGCGCCGCCCTGAAGGCCATCGCCCACCTCCAGCGCGACCACATGCTGCGGCATCCCTGGCTGCCCGCCGCACTGGCCGCCCACCGCACCCCCGGCCCCAACACCCTGGCCTTCCTGGAACGCGCGCTCGCCGCCCTGCGGCCCACCGGACTGGACGGCGCGGCGAAGCTGGAGATCTTCGCCCAGCTCACCGCGTTCGTGGCCGGGCACGTCGGCCACGAGATCGCGCGGGCCGCGGCCTCACGGTCCCCCGACCGGGTCGCGGCCGAAGTCCGCTACCTCACCGCCGTCGCGATGGACGGCCGCCACCCGGAACTCGCCGAAGCCCTCACCGCCCCCGCACGCCCCCTCACACCCGAAGCCACCTTCGACCGGTTCCTCAACCGCCTCGTCGACGGCCTCGACACCGGCTGATCCCGCGACGCGGCACCCTGCCCGTTCTCGTCCCGAGGCCGCACGAGGAACGGGCCCGGCCCGGGGATCCCTCCCCGGGCCGGGCCCGTGTGTTCCTTCGTTCGTCGCGTACGGCTGGACTCAGTGCGCGAAGGAGTCCTGCGGAGCCGGCGCGGACTTGGCGCCCTCGCCGCCGGCCTGGGCCGGACCGGCGCCCCGCAGCGGGACCTCCTTGACCAGCCAGGCGAGCGCGAAGCCCACTACGGCGATGCCCGCGCCCAGCAGGAACGCAGAGTGCGTACCCGCGGCCACCGCATGCTGGTAGGCGTCGCGCACGGCCTCGGGCAGCTTGGCCAGGCTCGCCGCGTCCAGCTGGGCGGAACCGGCGGCCTTGGCGGCCTGCGGGCCGAGCCGCTCGGACATGGTGTCCGTGACCTGGGTGGTGAAGAGCGAGCCCATGAGGGCCACGCCGAAGGAGCCACCCAGGGTGCGGAAGAGGGTGGCCGAGGAAGAGGCGACGCCCATGTCCTTCATGTCCACGCTGTTCTGCGCGACCAGCATGGTGATCTGCATCAGGAAGCCGAGACCGGCGCCGAGGACGGCCATGTAGAGGCCGGAGACCAGGCGGGTGGTGCCGGTGTCCATGGAGGCGAGCAGGAAGAGCCCGACGACCATCAGCGCGCCGCCGATGATCGGGAAGATCTTGTACCGGCCGCTGCTGGTGGTGATCCGGCCCGCGACGAGCGAGATGACCATCATCGAGAGCAGCATCGGCAGGAGGAGCAGACCCGAGTTGGTGGCGGAGGCACCCTGCACCGACTGCTGGAAGAGCGGCAGGTAGAGCACGCCGCCGAACATCGCGAAGCCGACGAGGAAGCCGATCACGGACATGAGCGTGAAGTTGCGGCTGCGGAAGATGTGCAGCGGCATGACCGGCTCGGCGGCCTTGGTCTCGACGTAGAGGAAGGCGGCGAGCGAGAGCAGGCCGACGACGATCAGGCCGATGATCTCCGCGGAACCCCAGGCGTACTCGGTGCCGCCCCAGGTGGTGACGAGGACGGTCGAGGTGATGGCGACGGTCAGCAGGGCGGCGCCCAGGTAGTCGATCTTCCCCTGCGTCTTCTTCTTGGGCAGGTGCAGCACGGCCGTGACCATCGCGAGGGCGACGGCGCCGAGCGGGAGGTTGATGTAGAAGGCCCAGCGCCAGCCCATGTGGTCGGTGATGGTGCCGCCGACCAGCGGGCCGCCGATCATGGCGAGGGCCATCACGCCGGCCATCATGCCCTGGTACTTGCCGCGCTCACGGGGCGGGATCAGGTCGCCGATGATCGCCATGACGCCGACCATCAGACCGCCGGCGCCCAGACCCTGGATCGCGCGGAAGCCGATCAGCTGACCCATGTCCTGGGCCATGCCGCTGAGGGCGGAGCCGATGAGGAAGATGACGATCGAGGTGAGGAACGAGCCCTTGCGCCCGTACATGTCACCGATCTTGCCCCAGATGGGGGTGGAGGCCGCGGTCGCCAGGGTGTAGGCGGTGACCACCCAGGAGAGATGCTCCAGACCACCGAGCTCACCGACGATGGTCGGCATCGCGGTCCCGATGATCATATTGTCTAGCATGGCGAGCAGCATGGCGATCATGAGTGCCATGAGCACGACGCGCACGCTGCGCGGCTTCGCCTCCCCCGGCGCGTCCGCCTGCTTGACCGTCTCGCTCATGTCCACTCCCCTGGTACTGACAGTTCTTCGTTCGGTCGGGCACTTACTTGCCGCCCGGCTAGTTCACTACACTGGGGAAGGTAGTCCTGCTACTAGCCGGGCGTCAAGTAAGTTCTCGTGGGGAGAGTCATGTCCAGCAGTTCCAGCGGAACCGCTCCGCAGGCCAAGCGCGGAAACACGCGCCAGCGCATCCAGGACGTCGCGCTGGAACTCTTCGCCGAGCAGGGGTACGAGAAGACCTCCCTGCGGGAGATCGCGGAGCGGCTGGACGTCACCAAGGCGGCGCTCTACTACCACTTCAAGACCAAGGAAGACATCATCATCAGTGTCTTCGAGGACTCGACGCGGCCGATCGACGAGCTGATCGAGTGGGCCCAGGGGCAGCCCCGGACGCTGGAGACCAAGCGGGAAGTGCTGCGCCGGTACAGCGAGGCCATGGCGTCGGGCGCACAGCTGTACCGCTTCATGCAGGAGAACCAGGCGACGATGCGGGAGCTCAGCATCGGCGAGACCGTCAAGAAGCGGCTCTTCACCCTGGTGGAACTGCTGCGCACGGACGACGGGCCACTGGCGGACCAGGTGCGCTGCGTGAGCGCCCTGTTCACCCTGCACGCGGGGATGATGTTCCTCCAGCACGTGGAGGGCGACCCGGAGGAGACCCGCCAGGCCGCCCTGGAGGTGGCCACCGACCTGATCACCCGGGCCCACCAGGCGGAGTAGCGACCGCCGCGGGGGTGGCCGGTTCGACGACGGACGTGCCCGCGACCGGGGGGCCGGGGGCGAGCCGGAAGCCGAGGTCGCAGGGCAGGAGCGGGGCGAGGTGGCGGGCCGCGTCGGCGGCGAGGGCGGCCAGCGGCTGCGCGCTGCCGGGCGGCACCCCCTCCCCCGCCACCTGGCTCTCCCTCCGGTACGCGGTGACCGCGAGCCAGCGGGCCTCGGCGCCGGCGGGGGCCCGGCAGGGCAGGTAGAGGACCGCCGCGTAGTCGTTCGCGTACCCCTCGACCTCCGCCAGCCGGACGGGGGCGTTGCCCCGCACCCGGCTGCGGGCGTCCTCGGGGGTGAGCCAGTGGTGGCCGGCCCAGAGGGCGCCGCCCCCGGCGGTCATCCGGCACCAGGAGTCGCCGTCGGCCCGCACGGGCTCCCGGGACTCCGCGTACCCCCCGCCGCGCGTCCTCGACGGCAGCAGCGCGGCGACCTCCCTCCCCGGCAGCACACCCCCACAGGTCCGGGCGGGCACCCGCACGGAGTCCGGGAGCGAGACCCACCAGAGGGCGGCCCCCATCAGCACGACGGCGAAGACCGCACCGGCGAGGTTCCGTCTGCCATCCGTCACCATGCCCGCATCCTGACCGGCCGGGCGGGCGGCAACAACACGAACAGCCGTCCCGTCAGGGGATGTTCACCCGACCGAGGCCTGCGGACCGCTCACCACTTGAGCAGCACTCCGCGCCAGGTCCACCCGGCGGCGAGGACGGTGTCCCGCAGGGGGTCCTTCATGTCCCGCGAGCTGTACCGGAACGTCTCCACGAAGCGGCGACGGCCGTCGGGGCCCTTCTCGAACTTCCACTCCCTGGCGACCAGGGTCGCGCCCCCACGGCCGTACTGCCAGTCGGAGTACTCGTGCGACACGTTCCCCCACTGCTCTTCGAGCACACGCACCTCGCGGGTCGCCGGAACCAGCCGCATGCGGATCTTGACGGTCAGCTTCAGCTCCGGGATCCGCCGCTCCGCCACCAGGTCCGCCCTCTCCTTGGGATACCCGTGGCGCAACCGGAACGGCGCGTCGGGCCCGTTGAGCGCGAGCAGCGCTTCCCGCACCTCCACGCCGGGCAGGGGCCTGATCCCCGCGGCAGGGTGCTTCGTACCGGTCCACCTGTCCCACAGACGCCCCATCGTCAGACCCCCGCTCCGATGTCCGGGCGCACCGTGCGCACGAAGTCCCGACAGTCAACCAGGAGGCTGTCGCGCTCCGTCGCGGTGGAGGTCACGTCTGACAGGGGAGATAGCCGACAGCCCCGGCGTGGGGCAGGCTCGCCCAGGTACGGGTGCCACCCCCGGGCTCACGCGACTCCCCGAACCCCCACGCCCCGCCGCAGTCCCGCACGACGGCCGCCATCACCCGCAGCCCCGCCCGCCGCCGGGCCTCGCAGTGGGCGGCCAGGCGGGGGTGGGAATGGGGGGCGTGGCCGTCGTAGACGCTGAGGCGCAGCGCGTCGTCGCGGTAGCGGACGGAGAGGTAGAGGCTCCGGCCGGGCTCCAAGTGCCAGGTGGTGGCGATGAGTTCCCCGGTGACCTGGAGCGCGGCGGGCGCGAGGGGATCGAGCCGGTAGGCATGCAGCACGGACCGTACGGCGCTCCGCGCGATCTGGGCACTGCACGGGGCCCCGGGCACGGTGAGGCTGCACGCGAGCCCATCGGGCGCGGGCGGCTCACACCCACCCGCGACGGGCCGGGGCGGCGGGCAGGCGGAAAGGGCGCTGAACATGACGGACTCCCTGAAGTCGACGTGGACGAAGGCGAGTTCGACGCGCACGGATGGCTCACACGGCACGGGGAGCGTGGCTCGTCGCCGAGGCCCGAGGCATGCTGCGGCGATGCACTTCAACTTCCCTGCGTGAGCGGTGCGTTGTCCAACGTAGTGCGGCATGGGCCAAATTTGGCCCGCACGACGGGAGAAATCACCCGTTCGTGGCCAGGCGGCCCTCGACACGCGAGACTGCACGGCATGACCGCGAGGACCACACCGACGGAACGCCAGAAAAGGCTGGGGTACGAGCTGCGCAGGATGCGCACATCGGCCGGGATCTCGGCCGAATACGCCGCCGGACTCCTGGGCGTGGACCGGGGAGCCATCTCCGCGATGGAGTCCGGGACCCGCGCGATCTCCACGGAGCGCCTGCGCACACTGGCCTGCAACTGCTCGGTGACCGACGAGAAGCACCTCGCGGGCCTGATGACACTGGCCTCACCGGGTCGCGGCTGGTGGGACCGCTACCGCGGCCAGCTCCCCCAGGGGTTCCTGGACATCGCGGAACTGGAGGCCCACAGCACTCGGATGCGCGGGGCGTTCTCCGTCCACATGCCGGGTCTGTTGCAGACCTCCGACCACGCTCTCGCCGTGTTCCGCATGGTCATCCCCGCCCTGCCGGAGGACGAGGTCGCCCTGCGTCTGGCATTCCGGGCCGCTCGCCAGCAGGTCTTGGACGACGCGGGTGCGGGAGAGTTCGTGGCCATCGTGCACGAGGCGGCCCTGCACATGCAGTTCGGCGGACGGGTGGTCCTCCGCGCCCAGCTCGAACACTTGCTGGAACGGTCATGGCAGGAGAACCTGACCGTGCGCGTCCTGCCGTTCGACGCCGACGGCTTTCCTGGCGCCGGTCAGACCGTGCTCTACGCGGAGGGCCCGACCACGCGGCTCGACACCGTACAGGTCGACAACTCTCACGGCCCCGATTTCCTGTACGCGGAAACACAACTGCGCAAGTACCGGGCCCAGCTGGACTGGATGGAGAGCCTCAGCCTCTCCCCCGAGGCGTCTCGGGACTTCATCCACAGCCTGGCCCGCCAACTCTGAGAGGACGACCGATGGCCGACATCACCTGGGAAGACGCCTTCTGCGGCGAAGGAGCGAGCTGCTACCGGATCGGGGTCGACGGGGACGGGAACAGCTACATCGCCGTCGCCGGGGCCGAAGCCGCCTACCTCACCGACTCGACGGAGTCACTGCGCCAGCTGATCCGCGACATCAAGGCCGGAAAGGCCGACCACCTGCTGGAAGGCTGACCGGAATGGCCGATGTGGCCTGGGAAGAACCCTTCTGCGGCGAGGGGAACTCCTGCTACCGGATCGGGGTCGACGGGGACGGGAACAGCTACATCGCCGTCGCCGGGGCCGAAGCCGCCTGCCTCACCGACTCGACGGAGTCACTGCGCCGGCTGATCCGCGACATCAAGGCCGGGAAGGCCGACCACCTGCTGGGCGGCGAGTGAGGCGGAGCGCGAGGAACCGGTGACGGCCGCGGTGGAGCGCATCGTGGCCGCGGAGTAGCGGCCTCCGGGGCTCCGGGTCAGTCCGCCGCGCCGGTGAGGAAGGCCGCGAGGTTGTCCACGTAGAGGTCGGGGTGGGAGACGTGCGGGACGTGGCCCGCGCCCTCCAGCACCCTGACCCGGGCCTGCGGCAGTGCGGCGGCGAGCCGGTCGATGATCACGGGGAACCAGGGCGGGCTCTCGGTGCCCCGGGTCAGCAGCACGGGGCCGGTGTAGCGGGAGAGACGGGTGAGGTCCAGGTCGGCCCAGGCCGGGTCGGCCTGCTCGTCCGCGAAGGTGGGCGCGTTGGCCACGTACGTCTCGCGCAGCCCCTCCGGCAGCCGCTCCCACATCCCCTCGCCGAAGGCGACCTCCTCCACGAAGCGGCGGGCCCCCGCCCGGTCGTCGCCCGCGCGCAGCTCGGTGAGGACCCCCTCGATCCGGAGCCGGGTGGCTTCCATCAGCGGCCGGAGGGCGGGGTCGTCGGCGACGACGCCGAGGAGCGGGGGCTCGTGCGCCGTGACGCTGCGGAAGAGCTCCGGACGGCGGGCGGCGAGCCCGAGGGCGGTGGAGGCGCCGAAGGAGTTCCCGGCCACGTGCGCCGGAGCGAGGCCGAGGGCCTCGATGAGCGCGGCCAGGTCCTCCTCGTCCTCCACCCGGCTGCCCGGCCCCGGCGGGCGCTCGCTGCGGCTGTGGCCCCGGCGGTCGTACGCCACCACGCACAGCGGCGACCGCTCCGCGAGGCGGGGCACGACGGCCCGCCAGCCGTCGTGGTCGCTCCAGGAGCCGTGGACCAGGACGAGGGGCTCGCCCTCGCCGGTGGCCTCGTAGAAGAGGGTGGTGCCGTTCGCGCGGACCTCTGCCATGACTCCACGGAACCGCACCGGGCGGGATCAGGCGAGCCGGCGCTCGGCGGCGGCGATCGGGACGTCGTTGATGCTGGCCTCGCGGCGGCGCATCAGGCCGTCGGGGTCGAACTCCCACTGCTCGTTGCCGTGGCTGCGCCACCACTGGCCGGCGGTGTCGTGCCACTCGTACTCGAAGCGGACCGAGATGCGGTTGCCGGTGTACGCCCACAGTTCCTTGCGGAGCCGGTAGTCCAGCTCGCGCTCCCACTTGTCGGCGAGGAAGGCGCGGATCTCGGCCCGGCCGGTGAGGAAGCGGTCGCGGTTGCGCCAGACGGAATCCTCCGTGTAGGCGAGCGCGACGCGCTCGGGGTCGCGGCTGTTCCAGGCGTCCTCGGCGGCCTGGACCTTGGCTCGGGCGGATTCCTCGGTGAAGGGCGGCAGTGGCGGGCGGACGGAAACGGTCATGCGGGGTTCCCTCTCGATCAGTAGAGAACGATCGTTCTCCACTGTACGAGAACGATCGTTCTCACGGCAAGGCCGACTGGGCTACGCTGCCCCCATGGACGAGGAAGAGGCCTGCACCCGGCTGCTGGACGCGGCGGAGGAGCTGTTCTACGCGCACGGCATCCAGGCCGTCGGCATGGACCGCATCCGCGCCGGCTCGGGGGTGCCGCTGAAGCGGCTGTACCGGATCTTCCCGGCGAAGGAAGCCCTGGTCACGGCCTACCTGGAACGGCGCGACCGGCGCTGGACGGGGAGCCTACGGGAGGCGGTCACGGGGGCCCCACAGCCGGTCGGCGCGGTCTTCGACTGGCTGGAACGGTGGTTCTCGGAGCCGGACTTCCGGGGCTGCGCCTTCCAGAACGCGTACGGGGAACTGGGCGCCGGGGGCCCGCCCGGGGTCCTCGACGCCGTACGCCGCCACAAGGCGGAACTGCGCGCACTGCTGGCGGAACTCGTCCCGGACTCCCCCGACACGGCCGACGAGCTGCTGATCCTGGTCGAGGGCGCGATCACGGTGGCCACCCTCTCCCCGGGCCCGGAGCCGGCGCGCAGGGCGCGCGCGATGGCGGAACGCCTGACGGGCTGACGGGGCCGACCGGCCGACCGGCTAACCGCCGGTGCTGCGGGGGAAGGTGATCTCGACGCGCCGGTTCTTCTTGCGGCCCTCCTCGGTGCTGTTGTCGGCGATCGGGTAGTCCTCGCTGTAGCCGCGGACGTCGTAGGTGACCCCGGGGGCGGTGACGGTCTTGGCCAGCTCCGCCTGCACGGCGTCGGCGCGCTGCTTGCTGAGCTCCTGGCCGTGCTCGTAGCTGCCCTGGTCGTCGGTGAAGCCGAAGACGCGGACGCGGGTAGCCTTCTGGGTGTTGATCTCGTTGGCGATGGCCTGGATGCGGGCGGCGGCCTGGGCGTTGAAGACGGCGCTGTTCTCGGGGAAGAGCACCTCGGACTGGAGGGCCATCATCACGGTCTGATTGGTCTCCTGCCGCCGCTGCTCCCCACCGAGGTCCTCGACGACCTCGGCGATGTCGAGCACCTTGGCGGGGGCGAGGGTGCCGCCCTGGGGGATCTTGAGCCCCGGCGAGGCGGAGTCGATCGGCACGGGCGCCGAGGCGGACGGCTCGGTGCCGGGCGGCGTGGACGGCTTGACGTCGTCGGCGTGGGCGGCGGTGGCACCGATCAGGTGGGCCCCGGCGATGATCAGGGCCGAAACGGCTGTGGCGGCGGCTGCGCGGTGGCGTGTGGTCATGAGGTCACCCGGAGAGTTTGACGGTGGCCATGGCAAAGGTGGGGAGGTTGAAGTCCACCTCGGTGGTCGAAGCAGGAGGCGCGGGGAACTGTGCAAAGAAGGGAATGGTCTCGCCTGCGGCGATGCGTGTGATTCCGCTCGTGCAGAGGCACCTGCTCTCCGTGTCCCGGAGCACGTAGTAGCGCTTCTTGCCGGCCTTGTCGGTCAGCGTGGCGCCGGCCACGGACGCGGCGCTCGCGCTCTTCTCATCCCCGCGCCAAGCCGCTGTTTGCACGAAGGCCGACGTTCCGCCGTTCTTGATCTGCCCGCTGATGGTCAGGAATCCGCCTTGATCACGGACGGCGGAGTTCAGCGTGAGGACAATTCCTTCCGGACCGGCCGACGTTGCGATCACCTCGACGGGTGCCGAACTCTGACCTGCGGCCGACGGTGACTTCTGCGACTTGCCCGCGGAGGGCTGCCCAGCTGACGGAGCCTGCGACTTGGGCTTCTCGTCATCGCCATTGCCGCACCCGGCCAAGGCGAGAACCATGACCGCCGCCACAGCGGCAGCTCCCGTGCGCGCCTTCACCACGTGCCGAATCCTCATCTACGCCGCTTCCTTATCTGTCTCGTGCACCATCAGTCGACCAGTCGGACCTTGAACAGGGCCCTGGCCAACTTGTCCCAGGGTTCGGGCTTCGAAGGATCGAAGGTGAGATCGTCAGCCCCCTCACACACGATCGAAATCGACCCGGGCCTCTCGGGCCCGCCCGTCGCCGTCCCCCCAGAGGACGGCGTGGGGGTGGGGACGGGAGTAGGTACGGGGGCGGCCCCAAGGTGGCACCGCGGTTCGACCTCCGCGGTGGCCTCCGCCCTGCCATGCACACCGGCCGTTCCCGGAATCACAGAATCACCGACGGTTCCGTTCGTGACGACAGCCACTTTGAATCGCAGGCCGAGCGGTGCGCAGGTCGCCACAGCATCGTTCTGAGCCGCGAAACTCTCGGCTCCGGCACAGGCACGTGAGAGGTCGAAGCGATTTCCCGCGAGCAGCGCCTCCCAACCCGCGGGCGGGAGCGTGGTGAGGTCGAGTCCTGGGACCAGATGGCCCCTCGCATCACGAGCGGCCGCCAGCGCCGCCGCGTCTGCCGCGCCCTGCCCGTTGCTGCGCGTCACCGACGCTTGGCCGACCACGAAGAAGGCGAGCGCGGCGAAGAGCAGGCACGCCACCATCACGATGTAGATGGGGAATGCCTGCCCCAGGTCGCGCGACTTCTTCCCGATCACCCGGCGGTGATGTCCTCGACGGCTTGGGAAATCCGGTTCGTGATCGCCGTCCCGATGCCCGATCCGACGATCGCCCCGATGATGACGATCACCACCAGGATGATGCCCAGGTACTCGAACGCGGTCTGGCCCCGGTCGGGATTCGCGTAGCGCTTGCGGAGACGTGCCACCGCCGTGTCCGTCCAGCCGTTCAGGCGGAGCTTCGCCTCGACCGATGCCTTCAGTAGCGAGTTGTGTGACATGGGGGTCCCCTCCCGGGCCGGTGTCACCGTTGATGGGCGGACGGTACGGGGAGTTACCAGTGATAACCAAGGGTCCCGGGGCCCAAATACGGACCCACTGCGCACTCCGTCTACCCATGGCCGGTCACCCCTGGACGGGCGGTTCCCAGCCAGCGGGCTATCGCCTCGCTGCGGGAGGTGCTCCGGAGTTTGGCGAAGATGCGGTTGATGTGGTTCTTGACCGTTTTCTCGCTGATGAAGCAGGCGCCGGCGATCTGCTGGTTGTTCATGCCGGACGCGATCAGGTCCATGATCTCCACCTCCCGCGAACTCAGCCCAAAAGTAACGGAGTTGTGCACGCGCTCCGTAGACTGTCCCACACTTCGTTGCTGTTGCGAAGAGGACCGGAGTTCCGCGAGCACGGCGGTCGCCGCCGTCGGGGTGAAATGGGCGCGGCCGTCGCGGGTGTCGCGGACCGCGCGCAAGAGGTCGTCGGGGGTGAACTCGCCGTGGACCAGGTAGCCGCCCGCGCCCAACAGCAGTGCCTCGCGGACGACATCGGGCTCCTGGCTGTACGTCAGCATCAGCACGGGTGCCAGGCACACCAGGTGCGGCAGGGCCGAGATGCCGTCGACTCCCGGCATGCGGACGTCCAGCAGGATCACGTCCGGGCTGTGGAGCCGGGTCAGGTGGAGGGCCTCGTGGCCGTCCCGGGCCTCCGCCACGACCACGAGGTCGTCGGTGGTGGCCAGCAGGCTGCTCAGGCCCGCGCGGACGACCGGGTTGTCGTCGGCGATCAGGACGCGCAGGGCGCTCACGTGCGGCCCCCCGTCGGCAGGGTCAGGCGGATCCGGGTACCGGGGCCCGTGGTGCGGGGGCCGACCTCGAAGGCGGCGCCGATGGCCCGCGCGCGTTCCCTCATGCCGAGCACCCCGAAGTGCCCGGCCGGCAGCACGGGGGGCAGGCCGACGCCGTCGTCCTCGACCGTCACCGTGAGCGTCGTCGGCCCCGCGCACAGCGACATCTCGACGCGCGAGGCCCCCGCGTGGCGGCGGGCGTTCTCCACGGCCTCCCCGGCGACGGCCAGGAGCTGGTGCACCACCCCCGGGGGGAGGACGGGCAGCGTGCCCGTGGTGCGGAGTTCCGCGTCCAGGGCGCGCAGCCCCGGCAGGAGGGCGGCGCCGGGCACGCGCAGCTCCGTCAGCAGGGCCCGGGACTCCGCGGAGGCGCGGCGGGCCGCGTCCGCGACCAGTTCGGCCTGGCGGCGGATCGCCGCCGGGTCGGGGGTCCGGGCGAGGGCGTCGGCGGCCAGCGCCAGGCCGTGGAGGGTCTTGGACACCGAGTCGTGCATCTCCCGGGCCAGCCGCTCCCGCTCGTCCCGGACCGCCTCGGCCGCCGCCAGGCTCCGTACGGCCGCCCCGAAGCGCAGCAGCAGCTCCCGCAGCCCGGATCCGGCGGCCCCGGCCACCACGCACAGCAGGCAGAGCACGAAGCCGCCGCCCAGCGCGGCCACCGCCACCGCCTGCGCGGCCGCGTACACCGCCGAGCCCCGCCATCCGTAGACCAGCCCGGCCAGCAGCGGGGTGCACAGGGCGACCAGTCCGACCGGGGAGGTGGGGGTGGCCACGATCAGGAGGAGCCCGCTCAGGGCCATGTCCACCGCCAGCAGCCAGCGGTGGCGCAGCAGCAGCGGCCCGAAGCGCTCCCAGTCGCGGAAGAGGACGTAGGACAGCATGAAGGTGGCCAGCAGCGCGCCGGACACCAGGCACGCCGGCGCTCCAGGTGCGGTGTGGCCGAGTGCGAACGGCGCGCCAAGAGCGATCATGACCAGCCGGAACGCGAAGACCTGTCGGCTCAACGCCTGGAGGGCATTGGCTTGGACCGCGAGGGAAGGGGCGGTAGCCGTGTTCCGCCCCTCCGCCCCGTGCAGCGCAGGTAAGTGCAGTGCGGTCATGGCCGCTCACCCGCCCCCGAGCAGTGCGCCGAAGTCCACGTTGGCTCCGTAGACGAACCCGCAGACGAGCAGGATCAGTGTGCCCGGCAGCATGAACATGGTCACCGCAAACGTCGCCTTCGGAACGGCCCGCGCCGCGCGTCGGCGGGCGTTCTGCGCGTCGGTGCGCCGCATGTCCTCGGCGATGGCGATGAGGGTGTCCACGATCGGCGAGCCCAGTTCCTCGCCCTGCTGGAGGGCGGTGACGAACTGGGCGACCTGTTCTGAGTCGTTGCGTCTGCGCAGCTCGTCGAACGCCTGGCGGCGGCTGACTCCCATGTCCATCCGCTGCAGGGTGATGCGGATCTCGTCCGACCAGGGGCCCTCGTACTTGTCCGCCACCCGGTCCAGCGCCTGCCGGAAGCCGAGCCCGGCACTGACCACCACCGCCAGCACGTCGAGGAAGTCCGGGAGGATCCGCTCGATGTGGTCCCGGCGGACACGCACGGCCGACCACAGACCGAACTCGATCCAGAACAGCCCGAAAGCGATCATGAGGAGTGCCGCTACCCACTGTCCGTTCATCAGCATGGCCAGGGCGCCGAGTCCGCCCAGGAACCCGTAGACCGCGCGCCGGGCGGCGTAGCGGTCGATGGTGAGGCCGGCCGGGTTGCCCGCCATGTCGATCTGGCGGCGCTTGCGGGCCACCTGCTTGGCGCCCATCAGCCGCAGCACCAGCGGCGCCCAGCGGATGCCGAGGCGGTCCACGAGCGAGCCGACGGCGGTGGTGCGGGTGGCGCCGACCTCCAGGGCCAGGGCGAGGTCGGTCGGGAGTTTGACGTCGGCGCGGTAGAGGCGGATGCCGTGCAGGGCGCCGAAGACGGACAGGGCCACGGCCAGGGCGAGGAGGAGGGGGAGGTAGGCGGTCATCGCGGCGTCGGCCCCCTCACACGTCGATCTTCGACAGCCGGCGGATCAGGACGAAGCCCAGCGCGAAGAGCCCCAGGGCGACGATCACCGCGACCTGCCCGACCAGCGCGCCGGTCATCCGGTCCAGGGCGCCCGGCATCATCGCGTTCACCAGCAGCAGCGAGCCCAGTCCGATGGCCGGGACCAGGTACGCCGTCACCGTCACCTGCGAGAGCTGCGTACGGATCTCCCGGCGGGTCTCCTTGCGCTGCTCCAGGGTCACCGTGAGGTTGCGCAGGCTGCCCACGATGGCGCCGCCCGCACGGGCGGAGAGGACCAGGGTGGAGACGAGGACGACCAGTTCGCGGGACGGGAGCCGGTCGACGATCTCCCCGAGGGACTCCTCGATGGAGTGCCCGACGGCGAGGCGGTCCGCGACCCGGGCCAGTTCCTCGCCCGCCGGGGCCTCCAGTTCCTCCGCCGCCATGCCGATGGCGGTGCGCAGGGCGAGGCCGGCCTGGGTGGCGTTGGCGAGGATCCGGGCCAGTTCGGGGAGCTGGTTGATGAAGCGTTCGGTGCGGCGGGCGCGCTGCCAGTTCAGGAAGGCGTTGGCGGACCAGAGGCCGATCAGTCCGGCCACCGGGCCGAAGAACGGGGCCAGCAGGGAGGAGCAGACCAGCCAGGTGCCGGCGACGGCCAGCAGCATGTAGACGAAGAACTCGCCCGGGGTGAGGTCCAGTCCCGTGGTCGCCAGTTTCAGTTCGATGCGGCGGCCCAGCGCCGTCCTGCGCAGGCGGCGGTCGACGCCGCGGAAGCGGCGCCTGCGTCCGGTCGGCGGGGGTTCGCCGCTCGCCGAGAGGCGTTCGATGAGGGCGGCGCGCTGGGCGAGCCCGGCCGAGTAGGCGTGCACTCCGAGGGCCGTGAACAGGCCGGCGAGCAGGGTGGCGCCGAGGGTGAGGAGGACGAGGTCGTTCACAGGACGGTCCGGGGGGTGAGCGGGTCGAGGAGGGCGTCGGGCTGTGCGACGCCGAAGGCCTGGGGGATCGGCTGGCTGTTCATGTAGAGGCGCTCCGCGATCCGGCGGGGCAGGGGGGCGTACGCGAAGTAGCCGTGCACGCGTCCGTCGGCGCCCATGGGCTGGGCCACGTAGCGGCAGACGGTGGTGATCCGGAAGGGCTCGCGGCCGTGGGATTCGAGGATGGAGATCTCCGTGATGCGGCGCGAGCCGTCACCGAAGCGGGTGAGCTGCACGATGACGTTGACGGCGCTGTTGATCTGGTCCTGGAGCGCCTCGAAGGGGATCTCCACCTCCGACATGGAGGCGAGGGTCTGCAGGCGGGTGAGCGCGTCCGAGGAGCTGTTGGCGTGGACGGTGGCGAGGGAGCCGTCGTGGCCGGTGGACATGGCCTGGAGCATGTCGAGGGTCTCGCCGCCGCGCACCTCGCCGACGATGATGCGGTCGGGGCGCATGCGCAGGGAGTTGCGTACGAGGTCGCGGATGGTGATCTGGCCCTTGCCCTCCACGTTCGCGGGGCGGGATTCGAGGCGGATCACGTGCGCCTGCTGGAGCTGGAGTTCGGCGGAGTCCTCGATGGTGATGATGCGCTCGCCCTCCGGGATGAGCCCGGAGAGGGCGTTGAGGAGGGTGGTCTTGCCGGTGCCGGTGGCCCCGGACACGATCAGGTTCAGCTTCGCCTGCACCAGCCCGGACAGGAGCAGGAGCATCTGCTCGTCGAGGGAGCCGAGGGCGATCATCTCGGGCAGGGTGAAGGCGCGCGGGAACCGGCGGATGGTGAGGGTGGCGCCGGTGAGGGAGAGCGGCGGGATGATGACGTTGACGCGCTCGCCGCTGGGCAGGCGCGCGTCGACCATCGGATTGGCCTCGTCCACGCGGCGGTTGACGGTGGAGACGATGCGCTCGATGGTCTGCATCAGCTGCTCGTGCGAGGCGAAGCGGATCGGGAGCTGCTCCACCCGGCCGGAGCGTTCGACGAAGATCTGGTCGGGGCCGTTGACCATGATCTCGGAGATCGAGGCGTCTTCGAGGAGCGGTTCGAGGACGCCGAGCCCGAGGGCCTCGTCGACGACGCGGCGGATCAGCTGGGCGCGTTCGGCGGTGGACAGGACCGGGCCCTCGCGGCTGATGATGTGCCCGAGTACGCGTTCCAGGCGCGCGCGGCGCTCGGCGGGCGCGAGCGCGGACATCTCGGCGAGGTCGATCTCTTCGAGGAGTTTGGCCCGGTAGGAGGAGACCAGGCGGCCGTCCTCGCGGGGGCTGTGGCGGTCGTCGGGGGTGCTGACCCGGGAACGCAGGCTCACGGTCGGGCTCCGTCCGGGTCGGTGTTGGGCATGACGGCGGTGGCCGTGGCGTCCGGGAGGTCGAGGCCGGGGATGATGGAGTTGACCTTGATGGTCACGGTCGCGGTGATGGCGTCAGCGCCGCCGGGCACGGACACCGTCGCCGCAAGGCCCGACCGGATCGCGGCGAGCCCCGCCGCCTCGCCCCGGCCGCGGTGCTGGGCCTCCACCCGCGCCGCCGCCCGCGCCGCCGTGTCCGCCTGCTCGTGGACGTACGCGATCCAGCCCAGCTGGATCCCGCAGAGCGCGACGAACAGCAGGATCGGGACGAAGCCGATGTATTCGATGGCCACTTGGCCACGGTCGGAACGGGTGTGCCGTCGTCGTCTCATGTCACTCCTCCCGTTCCATCGCCGCGCCGGCCGTGCCGTCGATCCCGTCGAAACCGAGCCCGGGGAAGAGGACGGGGATCTGGAGCGTGACCGTCGCCTTGTAGACGTCGCCTTCCCTGCGGCAGTCGGGGGTACCCATGTTCCAGCTGCTCCCGATGTACTTGGACGCCGCGGCCACGCACTCCCTGCGCCCCTTCACCGCCCCCGCCCGCGCCCCCTGGTCCGCCGCGTTCCCGGCAAGGGAGAAGGCGTAGCCGATCAGCACGCACTCCCACACCGCCGCCACGAGCAGCAGGATGAGCGGGACCATGCCGACGAACTCGACGGCCACCTGCCCCCGGTCCCGGCACCACCCCCGCCCCCCGCGTACGGACCCCCGCGCGGTCACCGCTCAGCCCTCCCGGCCGCGCCGCAGGCGGGCCATCGGGCCGGCCGCGCGGAGGGCGAGGGCGGAGCCGGAGCCGGCGGGGGCCGGGGATCCCGCCGGGGCGTCGGGGGCGGCGAGGAGACCCAGTTCGCCGGCCAGGGTCCACAGGGCCTGCTTCACCGTCGAGCGGTTGTCGAGGTCCTGCACCCGGCCCGCGTCCACCACCGCCTGGAGTTCCTTGAAGGCGGCGGGGACCGGGGTGCGGGTGGGGCGGGTCTTGGTGATCTTCTCGATCAGGGAGGGCTGTATCTCGGTGTGCCTGCTCCAGCGGTTCACCACCATCGTGGTGTCCTCGGCCTTGCGCACCTGGAGCCGCTCCCACATCCGGACCGTCCGCTTCGCCGCCCGCACGGCGACCACGTCCGGGGTGGTGACCATGACGGCCAGGTCGGCGAGTTCCACGGCGGTGGCGTTCGCGCCCGTCACCTGGCTGCCGCAGTCGATGACGACGAGCTCGTAGCGGGCGCGCAGGGCGCCGATGACGTGCCGGGCGGCCCGTTCGTCGACCTCCTCGCCCCGCTCCCCGTCCGCCGGGGCCAGCAGCAGGGCCAGGCCGGTGCGGTCCTCGTAGACGGCGTCCTGCAGGACGCGCGGGGAGATGTCCTGGATGCCGGCGAGGTCGGCGATGGAGCGCCGGAACTGCACGTCGAGGTACGAGCCCACGTCCCCGGCCTGGAGGTCCAGGTCCACCAGGGCCGTGCGCCGGCCCGCCGCGGCGGCGGCCAGCGCGAACTGCACCGCGGTGAACGTGGCGCCCACGCCCCCCTTGGCGCCGGTGACGGTGACCACCCGGCCGCCCGGACCGGCGGGCGCCTCGGGGCCGCGGCCCAGGTGGCGGCGTACGCCCGCGGACCACTGGGCGGCGGCATGGACGCGGGCGGCGAGTTCCTCGTAGGCGAGGGGGAGGCCGATCAGGCCGCGTGCGCCGGAGTCCATGGCGGCGGAGAAGAGCGCGGGCCCGGCGTCGGAGGAGATCAGGACCACGCCGACGGCGGGGAAGCGCAGGGCGACTTCGCGGATCAGCTCCAGGGCGGGGACGGGGCCGATCCGTTCGTGGACGAGGACCACCTCGGGCAGTTCGTCCAGGGAGTCCGCGGCGAGGCGGAACAGGGTGTCGAGGAGGGTCGTGGAATCGGGGACGGGAGCGGCGGGCTCGGCGTCCGGGAGCTGGCTGAGCAGCGCCACAATGGCGCGGGCGGCGTCCGGGTCGCCGGCCGCGGGGAGGATTCGGGTGGTCATCCGGGCCTCACTTGTCCCCGTCGAGGGTGTACGTGCGGTCGCTCGGGCCGGGGGTCGAGTCGGTGCCGGGGGCCACCAGGGCCAGGCGGACGTGCTCGGCGAAGGACTCGGCGTACGCCACGCGCTGGGTGTCCTTGGTGTTCAGGGCGAAGGTGATCGGAACGGCCTCGGCGGGGCCCTTCTTGTCGCTGTCCTTGTCGAGGGCGGTGAGTTTGCCGACGCCCAGGACGCGGGCGTTGGCGACGATGATGACCGAACGGGCGGGGTCGGTGTCCTTGGCGCCCTTGAAGGTGGCCAGGATGTTGACCTTGGCGCCGGAGGTGATCTTGCCGGCCACGCCCGTCGCCGCGTCGATCATGATGGCGATCTCCTGCTCCCCGGCCTGGAGCTGCGGCTTGTCGACGAACATGTCGCTCTGGAGCAGCGAGCCCCGCTTCAGGGTGGTGAGCGCGATCTTGCCCTGGAGCCCGCCCAGGTCGGTGACGGCGGTGTCGGAGAGCCACCGCTTGGGGACCTTGACCTCTTCGAACTGGCCGGCCGTGAGCGGGCTGTACGGGGCGATGTCGCCCTTGACGCGGTAGGCGACGACCTCGGACCCGACCTTGGAGTTGACGTCGCCGATCACGACCAGGACCCCGGCGAAGGCTGCGAGGGCGCACAGGACCGACAGCAGGAGCAGGATGACGCCGCGGCGCTGGCGTGAGTTCATGAGCCGTACTACCTCGCCGTTCTTCGTTCGTTCGGGCCGGTCAGGTTCTGGAGCGGGAGTGGGTGCCGGTACGGGCGGGGGCCTCGGGCGGGGGTGCGGCCAGGGGTGCGGCGCAGAATCCGCAGCGGTCGCCGATGAGTTCGAGGCCGCACCAGCGGCACTCCTCCCGGCGGACCGATGCGACGAGCTGGTAGAGCACGGACAGGTCGGGGATGGCGGCGGCGAACTCGACGAGCTTCGGGGTGGCCCACCAGGCGGCGGAGTCGGCGGGCAGCGGGTTCTCCATGACGCCCTGCACCTGCCAGGCGGGGGCCAGTTCGGCCGTCACCCAGTCGGAGGACAGTGCTCCGCGCGCGAAGGTGAGGTGGGTGGCGAAGCCGGGTCCCGGCGGCAGCGCGCCCTGCGGCCCCGATCCCTTCGATCCCGATGCCTTGGATCCCGATGCCTTGGATCCCGATCCCTTCGGCCCCGATCCCTTCGACCCCGCGGGGCCGAGCCTGGCCAGGTGCGGCGTCGGGTGGGCCAGTACGGCGAACTGGGCGCTCGGCGACCAGGACCGGGCGTGGGCCTTGAGCCCGACGGGGACCCGGTCCAGCTTCGCGACCGTACCCAGCAGCGCGCCCGCGTGGATGTAGTGGGTCAGCAGCCGTGCGGCGGAGGCGATGACCCCGGGGCTGAAGTCGCAGACGGTGAGCTGGCGCAGCTGACGCACCAGCACGGCGGTGCCCAGGGGCGGCAGATCGATGTCGAGGAACGCGATCCGGTCGGTCTCCAGGATGGCCCGGACGGTGTGCAGCCGGCGCACGGTGGCGGGCGGGAGCCAGGGCGGTACGACGGCCACTAGGTGGCCGTGCAGCTCCAGCAGGGCGGAGGTCTCGGCGAGCGCGCCCTCCAGGTCGGCCTCGCCGGGCGGGCGCAGGACGGCGGCGCCGGGGGTGTGCCGGTCGGGGGCGGGCAGCACCAGGTCGGCGCTGGTGACAGCGATGGCGGTCGGCACGCGAATCCCCCCGTTCACCCTGTACGCGACGCCTGTTCGCACGGCTTTCACGTACGCGCACATGCTGCGCGACCGCAAACGATCGACGCGCTCCCCCCTTGCCCCAGCACCATAACCGCGTCACCCCTGGCCGGTCAGGGGCTTGGTGATTCCCGTGCCGGAAGGGGTTGTCACAGGTGGCGGGAAACCCGGACAACAGGGATCGCAAGCCCGGCCAGTTCAAGCCACTTCGCAAAGACCCTTGACACGAGGATTGGTCTGGACCAACTTGGCTGCGCCGGCAGTTCGTTCCGGGGGACCCCCACTCCCCCTCCTTCCGCTTCCCCCCTTCCTCCCCCCACGGAGCCCACGTGAACCGCATACGCCCCCTCGCCCTGCTGGGCGCCGCCACCCTCGCCGCGGGCGGGCTGACCGCCCTCTCGGCGGGCACCGCACAGGCCGCCGACGTCAACGTCGCCCGCAACGGCGGCTTCGAGTCCGGCCTCGCCAACTGGTCCTGCACCGGCGGCAGCGGCGCCGTCGTCACCTCTCCGGTCTACGCCGGCGCGGGCGCCCTGCGCGCCACCCCGGCGGGCTCGGACAACGCGCAGTGCAGCCAGACCGTCACGGTCAAGCCGAATTCCACGTACACGCTGAGCACCCAGGTCCAGGGCTCGTACGTCTACCTCGGCGCGACCGGCACCGGCACCCAGGACGTCTCCACCTGGACCCCCGGCTCCGGCTCCGGCTGGCAGAAGCTGTCGACCACCTTCACCACCGGCCCGAACACCACCCAGGTCATCGTCTGGACCCACGGCTGGTACGGCCAGCCCGCCTACACGGTGGACGAGTTCAGCGTCTTCGGCCCGGACGGGGGCGGCGGCACCGATCCCGGCCCGAGCGTGCCGGGCGCGCCCTCGGGAGCGGCCGTTTCCGGCCAGAGCGCGAGCGGGCTCACCCTTTCGTGGAACGCGGTCGGCGGCGCCACGGGCTACCACGTCTACCAGGACGGCGTCCGCGTCCAGACGGTGTCCGGCGCCTCCGCCCAGATCGCCGGGCTGGCCGCCGCCACCTCGTACGCGTTCCAGGTGAGCGCGTACAACGCGGCGGGCGAGGGGCCGAAGTCGGCGGCGGTCACCGGCACCACGACCGGGGGCGGCGGCCCGAACCCGAACCCGTCGGTGCCCCGGCACGCCCTGACCGGCTACTGGCAGAACTTCAACAACGGCGCGACCGTCCAGAAGATCTCCGACGTCTCCTCCCAGTACGACATCATCGCCGTCTCCTTCGCCGACGCCACGACCACGCCCGGCGCCATCTCCTTCACCCTCGACTCGGCGGGGCTCGGCGGATACACCGTGGACCGGTTCAAGGCCGACGTCGCGGCGAAGAAGGCGGCGGGGAAGTCCGTCATCCTCTCCATCGGCGGCGAGAAGGGCACCATCTCCGTCAACGACTCCGCCTCCGCGAACAACCTGGCGAACTCGGCGTACGCGCTGATGCAGGAGTACGGCTTCAGCGGCATCGACATCGACCTGGAGAACGGCCTCAACCCGACGTACATGACCCAGGCGCTGCGTGCCCTGGCGGCCAAGGCGGGCCCCTCGCTCGTCCTGACGATGGCCCCGCAGACCATCGACATGCAGTCCGCCCAGGGCGGCTACTTCAAGACGGCGCTGGCGGTCAAGGACATCCTGACCGTGGTGAACATGCAGTACTACAACAGCGGCGCGATGAACGGCTGCGACGGCAAGGTCTACTCCCAGGGCTCGGTGGACTTCCTGACGGCGCTGGCCTGCATCCAGCTGGAGGGGGGGCTCGACCCCTCGCAGGTGGGCATCGGCGTCCCGGCGTCCCCCAGCGGCGCGGGCAGCGGCTACGTCTCCCCGACGATCGTCAACAACGCCCTGGACTGCCTGACCAAGGGCACGGGCTGCGGCTCCTTCAAGCCGTCGAAGACGTACCCGCGACTGCGCGGCGCGATGACCTGGTCGACCAACTGGGACGCCAAGGCGGGTAGTGCCTGGTCCAACGCGGTGGGTCCCAAGGTCCACGGGCTCCCGTAGGCGGTAGGTGTGGGGGTGGCCGGTTCGGGTTCCCCGGAAAGACGGGGTTCTTGACCGGGACATGCCACGAGAGCACGCTGTGCGCGTCCGCACGGCTACCCCCACACTCCCACCCAGGAGAACGCATGCGGCTCCACCACCGCGGAAGGGCCGCCGTCACGGCGGCCCTCCTGGCGCTCGCGCTCGGCGCGCCCGCCTACGGCACGAGCGCGACGGCGGCACCGCCGCCCACCCCGTCCACCGCGACGCAGGACGAGGCGATCGTCCAGTACGAGATCCAGGGCCCGTCCACCGCCGCCGAACGCACCGCCCTGCTGAGCTCCGGCGTCTCGATCGACGAGGTGGACGCCCGCTCGGTCGTGGTCAGCGCCGACCCCGCGCAGGCCAGGGAACTGCGGGCCCGGGGCTACCGGCTCACCGCCCTGCCCGGCCCGCCGGACCGGGGCGAGCGCGGCACCAAGGCGAACCCGATGGACTTCCCGTCGGCGGACTCCAACTACCACAACTACGCCGAGGCGACGGCGGAGATCGACCAGCGCATCGCCCAGTACCCCGGGATCATGAGCAAGCAGGTCATCGGGAAGTCGTACGAGGGCCGCAACCTCTACGCCATCAAGATCAGCGACAACGTCGGCACCGACGAGGCCGAGCCCGAGGTCCTCTTCACCGCCCACCAGCACGCCCGCGAGCACCTCACGGTGGAGATGGCCCTCTACCTGCTCAAGGAGTTCGGCTCCAAGTACGGCACCGAACCCCGGATCACCAACATGGTCAACAACCGCGAGATCTGGATCGTCCCGGACCTCAACCCGGACGGCGGCGAGTACGACATCGCCACCGGCTCCTACCGTTCCTGGCGCAAGAACCGGCAGCCCAACAGCGGCTCGTCCGCCGTCGGCACCGACCTCAACCGCAACTGGGACTACAAGTGGGGCTGCTGCGGCGGCTCCAGCTCCAGCAAGAGCTCCGAGACCTACCGCGGCCCCGCCGCCGCCTCCGCCCCCGAGGTCAAGGCGGTCTCCGACTTCGTCCGCAGCCGCGTCGTCGGCGGCAAGCAGCAGATCAAGGCCGCCATCGACTTCCACACGTACAGCCAGCTGGTCCTGTGGCCCTTCGGCTGGACGTACAACGACACCGCGCCCGGCATGACCGCCGACGACCTCGCCGCCTACAAGAAGATCGGCACGGGCATGGCGGCCAGCAACGGCTACACGCCCGAGCAGTCGAGCGACCTGTACATCACCGACGGCACGATCGACGACTGGCTGTGGGGCGACCAGAAGGTCTTCGCCTACACCTTCGAGATGTACCCGTCCGAATCCGGCAGCGGCGGCGGCTTCTACCCGCCCGACGAGGTCATCGACCGCGAGACCTCGCGCAACAAGGAGGCCGTGCTCCAGCTCCTGGAGAACGCCGACTGCATGTACCGCTCGATCGGCAAGGAAGCCCAGTACTGCTCCTAGCCCGACGACAGGGCGGGGCGCCCCACCGCCAGGGGGGCGCCCCGCCCGGTCGATCAGCCCAGTCCGCTCAGCCCAGGACGGCGAGTGCGTCGATCTCGATCAGCAGCCCGGCCGGCAGCCCCACGTACACCGTGGTGCGGGCGGCCGGGGCCTCCTTGAGGCCCTGCTCCTCGAAGTAGGTGTTGTAGATCCCGTTCATCTCGGCGAAGTGGGCGGTGTCGGTCAGGTACACGCGGATCATCATCACGTCGTCCCAGCCCGCGCCGCCCGCCTCCAGTACGGAGCGGACGTTCTCCAGCGTCTGCAGGGTCTGCTCGCGCAGCGTCGGCCCGGCCGGCGTCGGCGGCTGCCCCTCGACGTGCGGGAGGAAGCCGACCTGGCCGGCGACCTGGAGGATGTTGCCCTTGCGCACGCCGTGCGAGAACCTCGCGGGCGGCGCGGTGTGGGTGTCGGGGGTGATGGCGGTCTTCTCGCTCACGGAAGGTCCTCGTCTTCTGGCTCTCGGTCCGGTGGCTCTCGGTCCGGCTCCGGCGCGGTGCCGGAGTACTCCCGGCTGATGATGTCGGCAGTACGGCACACGAGGGGCAGCAGCTCCAGCAGTTCTCCGGCGCCGACCACCACTCCGGGCGCCGAGACCGACATCGCCGCGACCACCCGCCCGCCCGGCCCGCGCACCGGCGCGCCCACGCAGTTCAGGGCCTCCTCGTGCCCGCCCAGGTCGGCGGCCCAGCCCTGCTCCCGTACGAGGGCCAGCTCGGCCAGGAACGCCTCCGCGTCCGGGGTCGACCGGGAGGTGTAGCGCGGGTAGTCGATCCGCCCCGCGAGCGCACGCCGGTCGTCCTCCGGCAGATCGGCCAGGAGCAGCTTGGCCACGGCGGCGACGGTGAGGGGGACGGGGCGGCCGATGCGCGAGTACATCCGGACCGGGTAGCGGCTGTCGACCTTGTCGACGTAGACCACCTCGTCGTCCTGGTGGAGGGCGAGGTGGACGGTGTGCCCGGTGAGCCGGTTCAGCTCGACCAGGTGCGGATGGGCGACGTCGCGGACGTCGAGGTTCTCGACGGCCTCGGCGGCCAGCGCGAACAGGCGGGCCCCCAGCCGGTAGCGGCCGTCCGGCTGCCGGTAGGCGAGGCCGTGCGCCTGGAGGGTGCGCAGCAGGCGCAGGGCGGTGCTCTTGTGCACGCCGAGTCCGTCGGCCACCTCGCCGAGGCCGGCCGGTCCCTTCGCGAGCGCGGGCAGGATCCGCAGCGCCCGCTCCACCGACTGGCTCATGCCACGCCCCTCCCGTCCCGTCCGCCCGTCGGCCGTTGCGCCGCCCCGCTCCGGAACCGGGCGCCGTTGACCTGTCGTCATCCGGGATGTTAGACACCACAAGCACCACCCGCAACGCTCGTTGCGCATCACGCAACGGTACGAGGAGGCATCCGCATGGCCAGCGACGCAGTCCGACGGCTCGCCGACGAACCGGTCGATCACCGGTTCAAGGGGCTCCCCCCGGACGCCCAGAGCGCCGGCCTCACCGTCGGCGAGCTCGCCGCGCAGGCCCGCGACCTGTACGACGGCGGATTCACCACCCCCGTCCTGACCCTGGACGCGGACGCCCTGGAGCACAACCTCACCGCCCTCGGCGAGTACGCCCGCCGCCACGACCTCGCCTTCGCGCCCCACGGCAAGACCTGCATGGCCCCGCAGCTCTTCGAGCGCCAGCTCGAACACGGCGCCTGGGGCATCACCGCCGCCGTCCCCCACCAGGCCCGCGTCTACCGCGCCTTCGGCATCCGGCGGATCTTCCTCGCCAACGAGCTCGTCGACCCCGCCGCCCTGCACTGGGTGGCCGCCGAACTCGCCGCCGACCCCGACTTCCGCTTCGTCTGCTACGTCGACTCCGTCCGCGGCGTCCAGCTCATGGACCGCGCCCTCCAGGGCCGCGGCGCCGTCCTCGACGTGGTCGTCGAACTCGGCGCCGGCGAGGGCGCCCGCACCGGCGCCCGCACCGACGACGACTGCCGCGCCGTCGCCGACGCCGTCGCCGCCACCGAAACCCTGCGCCTCGTCGGTATCGCCGGCTACGAGGCCGAGGTGCCCGACGCCGACCCGGACTCCGTCCACGCCTACCTGCGCCGCCTCACCGGCCTCGCCGTCGAGTTCGACAAGGCCGGACGGTTCGCCCCCGACCTGGAGGAGATCGTCGTCAGCGCGGGCGGCTCCGCCTGGTTCGACGCCGTCGCCGACGTCTTCGCCGCGATCCCGGAGCTCTCCCGCCCCGTGCTGCGGCTGCTGCGCTCCGGCGCGTACGTCTCCCACGACCACGGCTGGTACACCCGGCTGACCCCCTTCAACCGGGTCCCCGAGGAGGGCGGCCTGCGGCCCGCCTTCCGGCTGTGGACCCAGGTCGTCTCCCGCCCCTCCCCCACCCAGGCCTTCGTCAACGCCGGCAAGCGCGACATCGCCTACGACCTCGGCCTGCCCGACGCCGAACTGGTCCGCGACGCGCTCACCGGCGAGGAGCGGCCCGCCACCGGGATCCGCGTCGTCAAACTGTCCGACCAGCACGCCTGGCTGGAGACCGGCTCCGCCGACGACGTGCGGGTCGGCGACTGGGTGGCCCTCGGCATGTCGCACCCCTGCACCATCTTCGAGAAGTGGCCGCTGATCCCGCTGGTGCAGTCCGACGGCACCGTCACCGAATTCGTCCGCACCTTCTTCTGACGGTGGACCTCGTCATCCGCGGCGCCCGCGTCGCCGACGGCAGCGGCGGGCCCTCCTACACCGCCGACGTCGCCGTCCACGAGGGCCGCATCGCCGGGATCGGCCGGATCCCGGGCGGCGGACGACGCACGATCGACGCCCGGGGGCTGGTCCTGGCCCCCGGGTTCGTCGACATGCACGCCCACAGCGACCTCGCGCTGCTGCGCGACCCGGACCACAGCGCGAAGGCCGCCCAGGGCGTCACCCTCGAAGTCCTGGGCCAGGACGGGCTCTCGTACGCCCCCGCCGACGAGCGGACCCTCACCGGGGTGCGCACCGCCATCGCCGGCTGGAACAGCACCGGCGAGGACGTCGACTTCGACTGGCACACCGTCGGCGGCTACCTCGACCGCCTCGACCACGGCTTCGGCGGACGGGGCATCGCCGTGAACGCCGCCTACCTCGTCCCCCAGGGCACCGTCCGCGCGTACGCCCTCGGCTGGGACGACCGCCCCGCGACCCCGGCCGAACTCGACCGGATGCGTTCCCTCGTCGCCGAGGGCCTGGAGCAGGGCGCCGTCGGCCTGTCCTCCGGGCTCACCTACACCCCCGGCATGTACGCGTCCGGCTCCGAACTGACCGAACTGTGCCGCGTGGTGGCCCGCTACGGCGGCTACTACTGCCCGCACCACCGCTCGTACGGCCGCGGGGCGCTCGACGCCTACGCCGAGATGCTCGACCTGGCCCGCGAGGCCGGCTGCGCCCTCCACCTCGCCCACGCCACCATGAACTTCGCCGAGAACGAGGGCCGGGCCGCAGAACTGCTGGACCTCCTCGACACCGCCCTCGCCCAGGGCGCCGACCTGACGCTCGACAGCTACCCGTACACCCCCGGCTGCACCACCCTCGTCGCCCTGCTGCCGAGCTGGGCCAACGAGGGCGGCCCCGAGGCGGTCCTGGCCCGGCTGCGCGACGGCGCCACCGCCGACCGGATCCGCCACGCCATGGAGGTGGAGGGCGTCGACGGCTGCCACGGGGTGCCCGTGGACTGGTCGACGATCGAGGTCTCCGGGACCGCCTCCGCGGCCCTCGCCGGCCACGTGGGCACCCGCCTGGACGGCTGGGACACCGCCCGGCGGCTCCTGCTGGCGGACCGGCTCGGCCCGACCGTCCTCCAGCACGTCGGCCACGAGGACAACGTCCGCACGATCATGCGCCACCGGGCCCACACCGGCGGCTCCGACGGCATCCTGCACGGCGCGAAACCCCACCCCCGCGCGTACGGCACCTTCCCGCACTACCTCGGCCGCTACGTCCGCGAACTCGGCGTGCTCTCCCTGGAGGAATGCGTCGCCCACCTCTCCGGCCGCCCCGCGGCACGGCTGCGCCTGCCCGACCGGGGCCTGGTGCGCGAGGGGTTCCGGGCCGACCTGGTCCTCTTCGACCCGCAGACGGTCGCGGCCGGGTCCACCTTCGAGGCTCCGCGCGCGCTGCCGCACGGCATCCCGCACGTACTGATCGACGGCCTTCCCGTCATCCGCGACGGACGCCGCACGGACGTCCTGGCGGGCCGCTCCGTGCGCCGGACTCCCGTTCACCGACGGCCCATACGATGAACGCCATGGTCGCCGCCTTCGTCCTCCCCGCCCTCCTCTTCATCGTGTTCTGCGTCAGCGCCTGGAAGGACCGCCGCCGCTTCCGCAACGCGGTCCTGCTCGGACTGACCTTCGTCTCCCTCTCGTTCGTCATGCTCCTGCAGCTGACGGCGCTGCCGCCGTGGGCCGCGCTGACCCTGTTCGCGCTCGTCTTCTTCGTGCCCGTGGTCGGCGTGGTGGCCCTGGGCGTCTTCCTGGTCCGCAACGGCGTGACCATGGTCCGCAAGGAGGGCGGCCGGCCGGCCAACCTGCTGTCCCTGCTGGCGGGGCTCGGGATCTTCGCGATGATCGCCCTGCTGGTCGCGGTCGCCTGGACCGGCTCCAAGACCCTCGCCGGCGTCGCCGCGACCCTCACCCTGGTCGTCGGCTACGTCTCCTTCGTCTTCCTGTGCTTCTTCGGCTACGCCTTCCTCTACGGCCGCATCAAGGTGCGCGGCGACGTCGACCACGTGGTCATGCTGGGCTCCGGCCTGATCGGCGGCGAGCGGGTGCCGCCCCTGCTGGCCTCGCGCCTGCGCAAGGGCCAGGAGATCTACGCGGCCCAGATCGCCCGGGGCAGCCGCCCGCCGGTGCTGCTCCCCTCGGGCGGCAAGGGCACCGACGAGAAGGTCGCCGAGGCGCGGGCGATGGCGGACTGGCTGATCGCCGAGGGGGTTCCGGCCGAGCACATCGTGCTGGAGGACCGGTCCACCACCACCGAGGAGAACATGCTGTTCTCCCGGCAGATCATGGAGGCGGCCGACCCGGGCTACCGGTGCGTGGTCGTCACCAACAACTTCCACGCCTTCCGCGCCGCGATGATGGCCCGCAAGGCCGGGGTCAACGGACAGGTGCTGGGCTCGCCGACGGCGCGGTACTTCCTGCCCAGCGCGACGCTGCGCGAGTTCGTCGCGGTGTTCTGGGAGCACAGGTCGGTCAACCTGTGGATCTGCGGACTGCTGACCGCCGTCGGCGCCCTGGCCACCCTCACCGCAGCCGGATCCGGGGCATGATCCGGGGCCTGATCCGGCGCCCGGCCCGGGGTCCCGTGCGGCGCCCGGCGTCCCGAGGTGCGTTCATGGGGCCGGGGCCGGAGTATGGGGGCCTGAGGGGGCACGAGGAGGTACCGATGGACAGTGAAGCGGACCAGCAGCCCACCCGGTCGGACCGGCTCTTCACGGGCGGGGAGCGACCGTACGACCCCGAGGACCTGGTGATGGCGACCGGCAGGGACGTGACACCGGAGCGGGTCGAGAAGGCGCGCCAACTGATGGAGAAGGAGGGGCCGCAGGTCATCGAGCGCTATCTGCCCTAGCGGCCGCTCGACGGCACTGCCGACGGTCCGGCCCGGGGCCGCACCCCGGGCCGTGGTCCCCCGGTGACCCTCTGCGAAGCTGAGAGGCACGTTTCAGCACCGGAAGGGACCGGAACCGCCATGCCACAGGTGAAGCTGACCACCAGCCTCGGCACCATCGTCATCGACCTCTACGAGGAGCGGGCTCCGGCATCGGTGGCCAACTTCCTCGGCTACGTGGAGAGCGGCCACTACGACGGCACGGTCTTCCACCGGGTGATCCCCGGCTTCATGAACCAGGGCGGCGGCTTCACCGCCGACATGCGCCAGAGGCCCACCCGGGAGCCGGTCCGCAACGAGGCGGACAACGGGCTGAAGAACACCCGGTACGCGGTGGCGATGGCCCGGACCAGCGTCCCGCACTCGGCGACCTCGCAGTTCTTCGTCAACACCGCCGACAACCCGGCCCTGGACCACACGGCCCCGACGCCCGCCGGGTACGGCTACGCGGTCTTCGGCGTGGTCACCGACGGCCGGGACGTGGTCGACTCCATCGCCGCCGTCCGCACCGGCCGGGCGGGCGGGCACGGGGACGTGCCGCTGGTTCCCGTCGTGATCGAGCGGGCGGCCGTGGCCGCGGCGGACTGACCGCCCCGCGGCTGCCGGTGTGCCGCATCCAGAACCGACGGGGGTCGTTAGCCGTCCGGGGGCCGCGCCACGGAGGTCAGATGAACAGCGTCGCCGTCACCGTCGACTGGGACCACCCCACGGACCCGCACCCCGGACCGCGCCTGGACCACGTCCGGACGTACGTCGCGAGCGGGGGCGCGGACGGCCACCTGTGGCACGGTGTCCCCACGCTGCTGCTCACCACCCTCGACCGGGCGACCGGGCGCACGGTCCGCACGCCGCTGGTCTACGGGCGGGACGCCGGCCGCCACCTGGTCGTGGCCGTCGGCTCGGGCGGCCCCCGCCACCCCGCCTGGTACCGGAACCTCACCGCCCACCCGGAGGTCCGCCTCCAGGTGGGCGCCGACGTCTTCCCGGCCCGGGCGCGTACGGCGACGGCGCTGGAGCGGGAAACGTACTGGGAGGCCATGACGGCCCTGTGGCCGCTGTTCGACGACTACCGGGAAGCGTCCCGGCCGCGGGAGATCCCGCTGGTGATCATCGAGGCATGAGGCGGAGGTTGGGGCGCTCGGTGGTGAACTTCACCGAGCGGACCTTCATGTCGTCCGTGGCGCGCTGGCCCTTCGGCTGCAGGACCTCCTTGGGGCTCGTCTCGTCGCAGTCGGCGCCGAGGTAGAGGACCGCGTAGGAGTCGGTGGCGTTCTCCGGACCGTAGCCGGCCGGGACCTCGTCGGCGCCGGCGCCGAAGAGGTTGACACAGCTGTCGTTGGCCGGGTTGCTGAGGGCGGCCTCGCGCACCTGGCCGTCCTCCTCCTGGAACGTGTAGTGGAACTGGCCCTCGGCAGCGAAGGCCGAGCCGGACATGGACAGCGTGAGCGCGAGGGCACCGAGGGTGGCGGCGACGGCGTTGCGGAGCTTCATGCGGGGAATGATCCCTTCTCGACGATGATCAAGTGGGACTGCGGGGCCGACCCTAGGAGGCCCGCGCGTGGCGAATCGATTCGCCACGGACCGCCGATCCGGCGTGTCCGGCACGATCACCCCTTCGGCCGCCCGGAACCGACGTGCCGTGCGGCCCGAACCCCCTGGCGATCACCCATCCGGCGAACCCCAGCTCCCAGGCGAACACCGGGAGCGCGGCGAGGGAACCGGGCACGGAGAGCTGCGCGTAGAGCCCGAACATCACGGCGACGGCCGAAGCGCAGATCAGCGGCCCCCCGACCAGCCCGAGCAGGGCGAGCGGGCGGGGCACGAGCCGCGCCCGGTAGGCCAGGGACGCGAGCAGGACGGTGTTCACCCCGAGGGCGATGTTCGGCCCGAGCAGGAACGTCCAGTCGTGGACGGCCACCAGCGCGGCGTCGGCCGCGCCACCCGCCGCGCCCCCGGAATCCCGCCGCAGGGTGACGAGCCCCAGCACGGCGACGATCCCGACGGCGATGAGGGCCGCCTCCAGCAGCCTCCCGCAGACGTACCCCAGCGCCATCCCCTCGCCGCGGCGCCGCAGCACGGGGAACAGCGCCGCCCCGGTACCCGTCACCGCCGCCACCAGAACGAGCTCGCACAGGACCCCGAGCAGCGCCCGCGTGTCGGCGCCCGGCGCGAGCCGGCCCTCCGCCGCGCCCAGCAGCGGGCGGTACAGGACTGCCCCCGCGATCGCGGCCACCTCGGTCAGCAGGAACAGCACCCCGGTGGCCACCGCGGTTCTCCGGTCCGGACCCCTCATCGATTCCCCTTCCCTGGTGTACGCCGTACACCCGCCGATGGGTGTACGCCGTACACCTATCGGCGACCATAGGTGTACGGCGTACACTCGTCAAGGCCGAACGAGGAAAGGGGCCCGGAATGACCCGGCAGGAAGCCACGCACCGCACCGCGCAACGGACGCCCCTCAACCGGGAGCGCGTCCTGCGGGCCGCCGTCGCGCTGGCCGACGGCACCGGCATCGACGCGCTCAGCATGCGCAGGCTCGCGCAGGCGCTCGACGTCGTACCGATGGCGCTCTACAAGCACGTGGCCAACAAGGAGGAGCTGCTCGACGGCATGACCGACGCCGTCGTCGGCGAGATCGACCCGCCGGGCGCGGGCCCCGACTGGCGGCACGTGGTCCGCGCCCGGATCCTCTCGGCCCGGCGGGTCCTGCTCCGCCACCCCTGGGCGGCCCGGGTCATCGAGTCACGGACCGGGCCTACCCCGGCGGTGCTGGAGTACCTGGACTCGACGGCCGGGATCTTCCGTGAGGGCGGCCTCTCCGCCGACCTCACGCACCACGTCATGCACGCGATGGGCAGCCGCCTGCTGGGCTTCAGCCAGGAACTGTTCGCCACCCCGGGCCCCGCGGACCCGGCGGACCCCGCGGCTCCCTCCGGCCCCCCGGACCCGGGGCTCGCGGAGCGCTACCCGTACATCGCGGAGCTGGCGGCCGCGTCGCACGACGCGGACTCCGCCGTCGGCGGCGGCTGCGACGACCAGTTCGAGTTCGAGTTCGCCCTGGACCTCCTCCTCGACGGCTTCGAGAGGCTCCGCGACCAGGGCTGGACGTCCGCGCGGTGAGCGCGGGTGCGTGCGGCGGGGAGCTGCTCTAGCGTCGAAGGGGGAAGGGCGGACGAGGGAGGACGAGGGAGGACCCTCGCATCCGCTCGTTTCCGACCTTCCTCCGCGGATCCGGGACACCCGGTTCCGCGGCCGCGCGATTCCGGAGAGCAGGTGCCTCCCATGCGCACGTCGACCCGTATCGCCGGCGTCCTCACCGGCCTCACCCTCACGCTCGGCGGCGCCGCCCTGGCCGCCCCCGCCGCGCACGCGGACATCCCGGCCTGCAAAAAGACGGTCGAGATGTCCGGCGTCGCGGTCACCGACTCCGTCACGGCCGCGTGCACCCGTGGTGTGGTCAACGACCTCGCGGGGTGCGTGAACGGGCTGACCGCGGCCGGCGTCGCAGGCGGCGCCGCGAACGGCGCCTGCCGGCAGGCGGCCCAGGAGCCTCGCTAGGCAATACGGCCAGGCCGCCCCCACAGGTCTTGCCGGGCGCGCCCTCTCAGGCCGCCCCCGAGCCCTCCTCAACTCACGGAGCGACCGGCACCGCCGCCGCCACCGCCGTGTAGGTCCGGCCGTCGACGACGTACTCCCCGAGCGGGGTCATCCCGAAGGCGTCGACGTGCACCTTCCACGAAGGGGCGTTCCCCGCTTCGATGAAGGCCACCAGCAGCTCGGCCCGCCCCACTGCCGCGTCGAGCGCCGTCCCGAACAGCCCCCGGGCCACGCCGTGTCCACGGAACGCGGCGTCGACCACCACCGGCCCGTACAGCAGCCACGGCACCTCGCCGAGCGGCCGCCCCTGCCAGTCGAGGCCGTCCTGCGCGTGCAGCAGTCCGAGCACCGCCGCCGGCGGATCGCCCATGTCCCGGGCCACGGACAGCGCGAGCAGCCCGGCGAGCCGCCCCTGCCCGGCATCGGCGACCAGCAACTCCCGGTCCCGGGCCATCCCGCGCAGGGTCTCGGCCCCGAAGGCCCCCTGCACGAAGCCCTGTTCGGCCCGCTGTTCCTCGGTCAGGGCGTCGTGGTGGTTGGCGGCGAACAGCCCGGCGAGGGCGGGCGCGTCGGCTTCGACGGCGTATCGGTAGCGCATGGCCCCGATGCTGCCACGGGGGTACGGGTTCGGTGCTCAACTCCGGTCGTAGACCGTCACCTCCACGTCCCTGGCGCACAGGGCTTCGGTGATCAGCGGTTCGATACGGGCCCACTTGCCGCCGGCGAGCCCGCAGCCTATCCGGGGCATGTGGACGCCGGCCCCCAACTCGACGGCGTGGTCGCCCAGGGCCGCGAGGCAGCGCGCGACGGCGTCGTAGCGGATCGGCGGCCCGCCGCTGCCGGTCCGGATCCCGCGCTGGCCGACCATGTTGGCCACCCACACGTCGGGCCGCACCCGCACCACCTGCACGGACCCGAGCCCGAAGTCGTTCCCGCTCCTCCCCCGGTGCCAGGCCCGGAACGCGGCCTCCGGCTCGGGCCAGCGCCGCGACACGGCGAGCACGAACCCCTTGCCCCACCCACCGATGTCGTTGCACACGTGCGCGATCAGCTTCGGCCCCTTGGCCTGGGGACTCGTGGCGTCTCCGGCGATGATCCTGATCGGCTTCATGCCTCCACGTTAGGCGGCGGCACCGACAACCCTCACTGGATGCTCCAGCGGTGCGGGTGGCCCGGATCGGCCGGGCAGGCGAAAACGTTGAGCTCACCCCAGCGGCCCACGACGGCCCCGGTGGGCGTGGAGGACACCCTGACGCCCGGACCCCGGTCCTCCAGCGGTCGCCAACTGCCGCTGCCGCCGTCCCACTCCGAGCTGTCGATGGTCAGCAGCAGTTCCATCGGCGCCGCGCAGGCCGTGCAGTCCATGGCAGCCGGATCGGTCAGGTGCCAGGAGGCGAACCCGCCGACGCGCCAGCCCGGCGGGATGGAGAGGTCGTACTGATAGGCGGGGCAGGAGAGGCCGTCCGGTTCCGGTCCTTCTTCGTACTCCCCGTCCTCGCTTTGGGCTTGGGCGTGGCTCTGGGCCAGGGCTCGGGCGTCCGCGTCCTCTTCCGCCAGTTCGTCGAGGGCGTCCTCCCGGGCGTGGATGCGGTCGCACAGGTCCTCGGACAGGAGCCCTGCGAAGGGGTACGTGACCACCTGCTCGGGATGCAGCACGCAGGGCTCCACCACGTACCCGGGGGAACCGACGACCTGCGGCCGGGGCGGAGACACCAGCACTTCGGTCGCCCCGGTCACCTCGGAGGAACGCCGCCAGAGCAACTGGAGTGCCATACCGGTCAGGTTGACGCCGTGGGCGTCGAAGGGACACCAGAAGACCTGGAGGAGGTCGCAGCCGTCCGGACCGGCCGGCAGGTCGGGGAGGTCGCGGCTGTAGAGCTGCGCGACACCGATCAGCGGGAGGGGGTCGGTGTCACCCGCCCCGGGGACCCGGTGCCTGCGGCGCAACTCCTCCAGGAGCGCGCGCTCTTCGTCCGTCGGGCCGTGGACCGGGTCCCGCTCCCAGGCGGCGTCCAGGACCTGCCGCTCGCGGTGGACGTCCTCGGGGCGACGGCCCCGGGACCGCTTGTGCTTCGCGGTACAGACCGGCCACGGCTCGTCCGCCGGCCACAGCATCGGCCCGCCCACGGAACTGCCCCCCACCTCCGGGCGGCCCGGCCGCGGATGCAGCCGGGTGGTCGTCCCCCGGTGGGCCGCGAGCTCGGGGAAGAGCCCCTCGACGTCGAGCGGGCGAGGCGGAGTGGTCCGGGTCATGGGAGGGACCTTATGCAGGGCGGGGGCTTGGCGCGCCGGGTGGGGGTGGGCGGGACTTGACCTGATCCGTGTCGGGGGAGGGCTGGGGGCGTCCCGTCAGTCCACTGTCCTTCCGTGTCGGGCCGGTCCCTCAAGGGCGCTCCTTCGTCGCGTCGCTTCGCGATGGCCTTCGGCCACCCTTGACCGACCGTCCCGCCCCGGAATGCCAAAGACTGTCGGGAAGCCCCCAGGGAAACGGCCGGGAGGAAGAGTGGATGTGCGGGTGTCTCAGGGATGCCCATGCCGTCCCCGCCTGAGTGGACCCGAGATGCGGGCCCTCTCGATCTGATTCCGGGCCGGGGGCAGCCGGACCCGGCAGCCACCCGCGCATCGGATCGCTACGCGCTTCACTCGGCTTGGCGGCTGCGGTCCGCCTGTGGCTGGGCATGGTGGGCTGGGGCTTACGGAGTGAGGAGGTCCAGGAGGGCACGTTCGCGGGTGGCGCTCAGGCCTGCACGGCGCGGTCGGGTCAGGCCTGCTTCGCGCTCCCAGCGCAGGGTGTCCTTGAGCAGGTCGGCCCGGGGGCGGTGGTGGAGGCCGGCCGCAATCGCCGCTGCTCCGCTGCGGGCTCCGAAGCCCGCCCACTCCCGGTCGGGCATCCACATGGCCAGCGATTCCGGCCCCATGAACCGCTCCACGCCCTGCGCGAGCAGCCAGTCGGGGTCGGCCTCCACCACCGGACCGGTGTGCCCGCCCACCTCCCGGGACAGGGCGACCCACTCGGCGAAGGGCACGACCGGGCCCACCGCGTCGTAGGTCCCGGTCGTACCGTTCTCGGCGCAGTCCAGCAGCCAGGACGCGAGGTCCCGGACGTCGATCGCCTGCGTCAGGAGGTCCGGGGAGTCCGGGACCAGGAGGGGCGCCAGCGGGTCGCGGGCGGCGCGGGCCACCCAGTAGCCGGTGCGGCCGCTCCCGTCGCCGGGACCGCCGATCAGCCCGGCCCGCGCGATCAGCAGCCGGTCCCCCACCGCGTCCGTGGAGGCGCCCTCGCAGGCCACCTTCGCCTCCCCGTACGCCTCACGGCCGACCTCGGCCGGCCGGGCCGCCGGAAGCAACGTGGTCGACTCGTCCGCGCCCGGCCGCCCGTGCTCGGCGTACGCGCTGACCGACGACACGTACGACCAGTGCCGGGCGCGGCCGCCGAGGGCGGCCAGAGCGTCGCGCACGAAGCCGGGCTGCCAGGACACCTCCAGCACGGCGTCCCAGTCCCGGCCCACCAGGGCCTCGTACGCCGCGGGGTCGCGCCGGTCGGCGGCCACCAGGCGCACGCCCTCGGCCACCCCGCCGCTCTCCCCGCGGGCCAGGCAGGTCACCTGGTGCCCCCGTTCGTACGCCTGCCGCGAGATCTCGCGGCCCACCCATGCCGTTCCACCCAGTACCAAGATCTCCATCAGGCCACTGGACCACGGCCCGCGGGTCCGGGGCAGGCCCCTTCGCCCAGAGCGGAGCGCCCCGTGTGTGGGCCTCACGGTCTTGGGTGGTGGACGCGGATTGACGGAAAAGGGCCTTTAGGTAGGCCTTACCTTGCCTCGACACGGCAGATGGTGCCGTGGCCTTCCCCCGGAGTCAGCTCACATGTCGTCCCCTGCCGTCAGACTTCCCGCCCGCCCCGTCCGCCTGTTCGACTCCTGGTGGACGGTGGCGGCGGGAGCGGTGTGCGCGATGGTCGTGCTGACGGCCGGCCTGTGGTTCTCGCTCCACATACAGACCGACGAGACGCTGCATTCCGCCGCGCTCTTCGTGCACCTCGCCTCCCTCGTGCTCGGCTTCGGTGCGGTCCTGTCGGCCGACTACTACGGACTCCTCTGGGCCACCGATCGCTGCACCCTCGCCGAGGTGATCGGGGCGACGGCGCGGCTGCACGTGCCCATCCGGGCCGGTCTCGGGGGCCTCGTCGCGAGCGGCATGATGCTGCACCCCGACGTGCACTCGCCCCTGACCCTCACGAAGCTCGGGCTGGTCGCCGTACTCACCCTCAACGGGCTCCAGGCGGGCCTGCTGGGCCGTCGGCTGGAGGAAGCGACCGCGCCGGTGGGCGGCCGGCTCCTGCTCTGGGGCGGGGTGACCGCCCTCGTGTCACAGGCGTGCTGGTGGGGCTCCGTGGTCATCGGCTTCCTCAACACCAACACCTGATTCAGCGCGGTGCGACCGCTTCCAGCTCGTCGACGCTACCGGACATGATGACGCGGACGTGCCGGGTGATGTGATCGACGGGCCAGTCCCACCAGGCCACCCGCAGGAGGCGGGCGACGCCGGCATCGTCGTAACGCGTGCGGATGAGGCGTGCGGGATTCCCGCCGACGATGCCGTAGTCGGGAACGTCGTCGACGACGACGGCGCCCGAGCCGATGACCGCCCCGTGACCGATGCGCACTCCGGGCATCACCATCGTGTCGTAACCGAACCAGACGTCGTGGCCGACCACGGTGTCGCCCCGGCCGGGCAATCCGGTGAGCAGGTCGAAGTGCGCGGCCCAGGAACCGCCCATGATGGGGAACGGGAACGTGGAGGGGCCGTCCATCCGGTGGTTGGCGCCGTTCATGATGAATCGGACCCCTGTGCCGAGGGCGCAGAACTTCCCGATCACCAGCTTCTCCGGCCCGTAGTGGTAGAGCACGTTGCGGGTCTCGAAGGCGGTCGGATCGTCCGGATCGTCGTAGTACGAGTACTCCCCGACCTCGATCAGCCCGGACGTCACGAGCGGCTTGAGCAGCACCACGCGCGGCTGGTCGGGAAACGGGTGCAACACCGTCGGATCCGCAGGCAACTGATTCATGGTGAGAGTCACGTTAGACGCTTATGTCCAGCCCCGGACGGCCGCCGGACGCCATGCCGGGCGAAGCGCGTAGCGATCTGACGCGCCTGCCGCCCCGAAGGCATTGCCGGACGGTCCGGTCGCCGTTTGGCGTGGTCTGGCGGCTCCCGGCCCGGAATCCGACACCCCCGGCCCCGGGACGATCACCTGGGCCCTGTCGCCGACGCCCCGGCCCCGACCCCGTCCCCGGCCCCGGCCCCCGCCGCAGCTGCCCCGGAACCCGCCTCAAGTGACGAGCGCAACACCTCCGACGACTCCGGCCCGGCCCCCACTCATTCCGCAGGTCATGGTGGCGGCGCGCCGCCGTTTCAAAGGGTGGACGGGGCCACCACCCACCCATCGCGCGAAACGGGACATTTCCCTACACCACGTTCGGCCGAAATGACCAGGCGGGCGGCTGCGGGGGGCCGTAAGCTCCCGTCATGCAGGTGATCCAGTCAACGAAACTCGCCAATGTCTGCTACGAGATCCGCGGCCCCGTCCTCGAAGAGGCGATGCGGCTCGAAGCGGCAGGTCATCGCATCCTCAAGCTCAACACCGGCAACCCCGCGGCCTTCGGCTTCGAGTGCCCGCCGGAGATCCTTGAGGACATGCTCCGCAACCTGGGCAACGCCCACGGCTACGGGGACGCGAAGGGGCTGCTGTCGGCGCGCCGCGCGGTCATGCAGCACTACCAGACCAAGGGGATCGACCTGGACGTCGAGGACATCTACCTCGGCAACGGCGTCTCCGAGCTGATCCAGATGTCGATGCAGGCGCTGCTCGACGACGGCGACGAGGTGCTGGTCCCGGCCCCGGACTACCCGCTGTGGACCGCCTCCGTGAGCCTGGCCGGCGGCACCGCCGTGCACTACCGGTGCGACGAGCAGTCCGACTGGATGCCCGACCTCGCCGACATCGAGCGCAAGATCACCGACCGCACCCGCGCCATCGTGATCATCAACCCGAACAACCCGACCGGCGCCGTCTACGACGACGAGATGCTCCGCGGGCTGACGGACATCGCGCGCCGCCACAACCTGGTCGTCTGTTCCGACGAGATCTACGACCGGATCCTCTACGACGGCACCACCCACACCAACACCGCCGCGATCGCCCCCGACCTGCTGACGCTGACCTTCAACGGGCTGTCGAAGAACTACCGCGTCGCGGGCTACCGGGCCGGCTGGATGGCCGTCTGCGGCCCGAAGAAGCACGCCGCCTCGTACATCGAGGGCCTGACGATCCTCGCCAACATGCGCCTGTGCGCGAACATGCCCTCCCAGCACGCCGTCGCCACCGCCCTCGGCGGCAGGCAGTCGATCAACGACCTGGTCCTGCCGGGCGGCCGGATCCTGGAGCAGCGCAACGTCGCGTACGACCTGCTCACCCAGATCCCGGGCGTCACCTGCGTGAAGCCGAAGGGCGCGCTCTACGCCTTCCCGCGGCTCGACCCGTCCGTCTACAAGATCAAGGACGACCGGCAGATGGTCCTCGACCTGCTGCGGTCCGAAAAGATCATGGTCGTGCACGGTACGGGCTTCAACTGGCCCGAGCCCGATCACTTCCGCATCGTGACGCTGCCCAACGCGAAGGACCTCGCGGACGCGGTCACCCGGATCGGCAACTTCCTGGACGGGTACAGCCAGCCGTAGGACGCCGGGGCGCCCCCGACGGAGTACCCCCGGAGGGTGTTCCACCCACACTCCACCAGGATTCAACTCAACTTTAGACCAGTTCCAATGTAGGATGGTCTCCTGACCCAGCAGGAGGCCTCCTCATGTACGAGCCGATCCGCACGAAGCCGGTCGTCCACCATCGCGAGGGCGGCCACCACGGCGCATCCGACTACCCGCGCCGCAGCCGTGGCGAGGAGCTGGACATCCAGCTCGCCGGACACCTGTCGGCCCTGCTCACCCTGACCGACGAGCTCGCGCTCGACGAGGCCGCCGAGCAGATCGCCGCCCAGGTGACCCGTCTGCGCGGGGCCCGCCCGGCCCGCGCCGCGGGGGCCTCCGACGAGGACCCGGCGGTGCTGCACCGGCGCGCCCACGACCTCGCCGCCCGCGCCCTCCTCGTCGCCGCGTCCCGTGCCGACACCGCCGCCGCGATCCTCGCCGCCGAGCGCATGGACGCGCACGCCGCCGCCCTCGACTCCGTCGACCTGGCCGGCGCCCACTGACGGCCCCGGTCCGGGGCCGCGGAGGCTCCGGACCGGGTGCCACGATTCCGGGGCGGGCCCGTGCACGCGTATGCGTGGCGCGGGCCCGCCCTTTCCTTCGACGCGGGCGCTCCCGCCGCCGTCCGTACCGGAACTCCGCCCCGGGCTCAGCGGGACGGCGGCGCCGGCGTCACCCCGGCGATCCCGCACCACGGGGCCGTGGACGGGGGCCAGACCGGGCCGATGGCCTCGGACTGGGCCGGGGCGGCCGGGCTGAGGCCCGGGACGCCGATCAGGGCGCGGGCCGTGCGGGCGTCGGGGGCGGGGGGTTCGCGGTCGCGGAACTCGACCGTGACGACGTAGGAGCCCGTGCCCCGTGCCTCCACCGTCGCCACCACGCGCCGGCTCGCGGGGTCGACGCGGCAGGCGGTGACCCGTACGTCCGGCGGGGGCGGGGCCGCGGCGGGGCCGTCGCCGCCGCTGGCCCATACGTAGAGGCCCAGGGGGGCGAACACCAGCAGGCCCGCCAGTCCCACCAGGCCCACGAGCCAGCCCTGCCACTTCAACGCGCTCACGCCCATGGCACGATCCTCCTCGGCCCCCGCCCGGCCCACCAGCACCCACGGGCCCACACAGCATTTCGAAGTGGGACCGCCTGGCCACCCGGCGTTCACCGGACCCGCCGCGGAATGTGGGTTTCCGCGAGCACGCTGCACCCGTGAGACGCATCCTGGGAATCGCTCTGGCGGTCCTCCTGATCGGCGGCGTGATCGCCGTCATCGTCATCGGGGGCCAAGGGCCAGACCGCACGCCAACGAAGAGCGTGCGCGGCGTCATCGGGTCGGAGAAGTCCGAGTTCTTCCGCGACCCCGACGTCACCAAGGCCCTCGCGGCCAAGGGCTACACCGTCAAGACCGAGACATCGGGCTCCTGGGCCATGGACCAGCTCGCCCTCAAGGAGTACGACTTCGCCTTCCCCAGCAGCAGTGAGCCGGCACAGGAGATCGAGGCCGCGGCCGGGGTCAAGGGCGCGCAGACCACCAAGCCCTTCTTCTCCCCCCTCGTCGTGATCGCCCGCGCCAACGCGGCCAAGGTGCTCGCCGACAACGGGCTCGCGAGGATGTCGGGGAAGAACTCCGGCACCCTGCTGATGGGGCCCTACCTGAAGGCCGCCGAGGAGGACCGCAACTGGCAGCAGCTGACGGGGGCGAACGCCTTCGCCGAGCTGGCCGGACGGGTCTTCGTCAAGACGACCGACCCCGCCACCTCCAATTCCGGCGCCCTGTTCATCGCCGCCACCTCCAACGTCGCCAACGGCGGCACCGTCGTCTCCGACGACGCCGGGATCGCCCGTACCGCACCCCTGCTCCGCAAGCTGATCTCGGTCCAGGGGGCTCTGGAGCCCAGTACCGACGACCCCTTCCGGGCGTTCATCAGCGGCAGCGGCGAGCCGCTGATCCTCGCCTACGAGTCCCAGGTGGCCTCGCTCCTGATCCAGAAGCAGGCCACCGGGGAGGCCGCCGACATGGTGGTGCTGTACCCGGACACCACCGTCAACTCCCCGCACACCTTCGTACCGATCAGCGAGAAGGCCAAGGAGCTCGGCACCCTCCTCGCCACCGATCCGAAGCTGCGCGAGCTGGCCGTACGCCACGGCTTCCGCCCGCAGGAGGGCGTCGCCGAGTTCACCGCCGCGACCGCGCCGTACCCGGGCTACCTCAATCCGGGGCTGACCGGGATCCGCCAGGTCGGCGCACCGACCGTCAAGGTCCTGATGGCGCTGGCCGCACGCGCCAAGGGGCAGGGGGACACGCCATGACACTGACACCGCCCGAGGACGCCCCGCTCGTCCTCACCGCACCGGAGCCCGTCGCCCCCGTCCGCCGGGAGCAGGCCTCCGGGCTGGTCCCGCTGGAGGACGGGGTGCGCGAGGAGATGAACCGCCGGGCCGGGGAGTACGTCGGCCAGCTCGCCGCGATCGACGTCCGCTCCCCCGAGTTCGCCACCCGGATCGGCGAGATCGCCGCGCTGGGGTCGGCCGACATGCGCGACGCCGCCCAGCAGTCGAACCGGATGCTGGACCGGGCCGTGCGCTCGCTCGGCACCGAGGGCGGCGACGCGCCGGGCCGGGTCGCCGGCTCGCTCGTCGAGCTGCGGCGCACCGTCGAGGACCTCGACCCGCGGGACGCGCCCGCCAAGGGGGCCCGCCGGCTGCTCGCGAAGCTGCCCGGCGGGAACCGGCTGCGCGACCACGTGGCCAAGTACGCCTCCTCGCAGGCCACCCTCAACCGGATCGTCGGCGCGCTGCGCGGCGGTCAGGACGAGCTGCGCCGCGACAACGCCGCCCTGCACACCGAGCGGGCCCGGCTGTGGGAGACCATGGGCCGGCTCCAGGAGTACGCGGTGCTCACGGAGGCGCTGGACGGCGTCGTCGAGCAGCGGATCGCCGAGACGGAGCGGACGGATCCGCAGGCAGCGGACGCGATGCGTGCGGACGTGCTGTTCCCGGTGCGGCAGAAGCACCAGGACCTGCTGACGCAGCTGGCGGTCTGCGCCCAGGGCTATCTGGCGATGGACGTGGTGCGCCGCAACAACGACGAGCTGATCAAGGGCGTCGACCGGGCCGCGACGACCACGGTGTCGGCGCTGCGGATCGCGGTGATGCTGGCCGCGGCGCTGGACCACCAGCGCACGGTGGTCCAGCAGGTGAACGCGCTGAAGGGGACGACGGAGGAGCTGATCCGGGGGAACGCGGAGATGCTGGCCACCCAGAGCGGGGAGATCCAGCGGATCGCGGCGGACCCGGCGGTGGGGGCGGAGACGCTGCGGACGGCGTTCGCACAGATCTACAAGACCCTCGACGCGATCGACTCCTTCAAGGTGCAGGCCACGCAGAACATGGCGGCGACGGTGGAGTCCCTGACGGGTGAGCTCCGGTCCGCTTCGGAGCACCTGGCCCGGACGCGGACCGCGGGCGCCCTGGAAGGCGGAGAGCGATGAGTGCCCGTACGGCGCGCACGCGCGCGCGGCTGATGGCGGCCGTCGCCCTGGCCGCGACGCTGCTGGGGGCGGCCGGCTGCACCTCCGACGGTCCGTCGGCGGCTTCCGGCGGCTCGGGGTCGTCGGGGGCCTCGGGGTCATCGGGTCGCGGGCCGAAGCAGCAGGAGTACAAGGAGGGCAGGCTGCGGGTGCTGGCCTCCAGCGAGCTCACCGACATGGAGCCGGTGCTCAAGGCGGCGAAGGCCGCGACCGGCGTCTCGGTCGACTTCACCTGGTCGGGGACGCTGGACGCGGCGGAGCAGGTGGCCTCCGGCAAGGCGGACGGAAAGTACGACGCGATCTGGCTGTCGTCCAACGACTACCTGCGGCTGCGGCCGGAGGCAGCGTCGAAGCTGGCCAACGAGACGCCGGTGATGTCCTCGCCGGTGGCGGTCGGGGTGAAGCCGCAGGCGCTGGCCCGGCTGGGCTGGAAACCGCAGGAGGTGACCTGGTCGGCGGTCGAGGAGGCCGTCGCGGCCGGGAAGCTGACGTACGGGATGACGGATCCGGTGCACTCCAACTCCGGTTTCTCCGCGCTGGTGTCGGTGGCCTCGGGCCTGTCGGGCGCGCAGTCGGCGCTGACCGACGCCGACGTGCGCACGGCGCAGCCGAGGCTGCGGGAGTTCTTCAAGGGGCAGAAGCTGACCTCGGGTTCCTCGGGCTGGCTGGTGACGGCGTACGCGAAGCGCGGCGACGTGGACGCGCTGGTCAACTACGAGTCGGTGATGCTGTCGATGAACGACCGGGCGAAGGAGCCGCTGACGGTGATCCGGCCGAAGGACGGGGTGGTGACGGCGCACTATCCGCTGACGCTGCTGACCTCCGCCCCGTCCGGCGCGCGCGAGTCGGGCCGGCTGCTGACGGAGTACCTGCGGGGCGACGCCGCGCAGAAGGCCATCACGGAGAAGACCTTCCGACGGCCGGTGGCGGCCGGGGTGACCCCGGCGGCCGGGCTGGACGGGGAGCGGCGGCGCGAGCTGCCGTTCCCGGGCTCGCGGTCGGTGGCGGACGGCCTGCTGGCCTCGTACGAGAACGAGCTGCGGCGGCCGTCGCGCACGGTGTACGTGCTGGACACCTCGGGTTCCATGGCGGAGCAGGACCGGATCGGCCGGCTGAAGGCGGCTCTCACCGACCTTACGGGGAGCGGGAGTTCGGGGACGGGCGAGCGTTTCAGGGACCGCGAGGAGGTGACTCTGCTGCCCTTCGGTGACAAGGTGAAGCAGGTGCTGACGCACGTCGTCGAACCGGGGAACCCGGGGCCGGCCCTGGAGGCGATCCGGGGTGACGTGGGGTCCCTCCGACCGGAGGGGGGCACGGCCGTGTACGGGAGTCTGAAGGCCGCGTACCAGCACCTGGGGCAGGGGAACGCGGACGCGTTCACCTCGATCGTGCTCATGACGGACGGGCAGAGCGGGGACAGGGTGCAGGATTTCGACTCCTTCTACGCGGGGCTGCCGGAAGGGCAGAAGCACACTCCGGTCTTCGCGGTGCTGTTCGGGGACTCGGACCGCAAGGAGCTCACGCACATCACGGATGTGACCGGCGGGCGTCTCTTCGACGCCACCGACGGGAACGGTTCGCTGGACGGCGCCTTCGAGGAGATCCGTGGCTACCAGTAGAGCGTCCGGCGGCGCGACCGCCGGGGCCCGGGTGCTGGGGTACCTGGAGTCGGGCAAGAACCTGGCGGGCGGCGTCGGCGGGCTGATCGGGCTGGGGCTGACGCTGGCCGGGGTGGCGGGTGCGTACTGGCCGGTGGTGGTCGCGGGCCTGTACGCGGCGGGCGCGCTGATCGCTCCGCCGGCTCGGATCGACTCCCCGTACTTCCCGGATCCGGCCGAGCAGTTGGGCGTCGTACGGGAGGACCTGGGCCGGCTCCGGGAGTACGTGGCGGAGGTGGAGCTCCCGCCGGCCGCCGAGGGCAAGCTGAGCGAGCTGCTGGACCTGTACGCGGCGCTGCTCGATGCGGGCTGGGTGGCCGACGTGCTGGCCACGGAACCGGAGGCGGTGCACACGCTGTCGCGGGCGATCCGGCTGGACGTGCCGGAGTGCGTGGACACGTACAACCGGACCCGCTGGTGGACCCGGCTGACGCCGGGCGGGGAATCTCCGGAGCGGCACCTGGAGCGGCAGCTGTCGGTGCTGTTCGAGGAGGCGGAACGCGTGACGGCGGGCCTCCACGATGTGGAGGCCCGCCGTCAGCAGACGCACACGACCTATTTGGAAGGTCGCAGGGAGTCCTAGGTCGGGGAATCCCGCGTCAGCCCTCGGCCGGGGACAGCCGGCCTCGGTTCTTGGGGGTGGGGCCGGGGACTAGCCCAGGCGCTCGACGAGCGCGTGGTACTGGTCCCACAGCTCCTTGGGGGTGTGGTCGCCGTAGGTGTTCAGGTGCTCGGGGACCAGGGCGGCCTCCTCGCGCCAGACCTCCTTGTCGACCGTGAGGAGGAAGTCCAGGTCCTCGGCCGGAAGGTCGAGGCCGTCCAGGTCGAGGGAGTCCTTGGTCGGCAGGACGCCGATGGCGGTCTCCACGCCCTCGGCGGTGCCGTCGAGGCGGCCGACGATCCACTTCAGGACGCGGCTGTTCTCGCCGAAGCCGGGCCACACGAACTTGCCCGCGTCGTTCTTGCGGAACCAGTTCACGTAGTAGATCTTCGGGAGCTTGGCCTGGTCCTTGTCGGCCGCGACCTTGACCCAGTGGGCCATGTAGTCGCCCATGTTGTAGCCGCAGAAGGGCAGCATCGCGAAGGGGTCGCGGCGCAGTTCGCCGACCTTGCCCTCGGCGGCGGCGGTCTTCTCGGAGGCGATGTTCGAGCCGATGAAGACGCCGTGGTTCCAGTCGAAGGACTCGGTGACCAGCGGGACGGCGGAGGCGCGGCGGCCGCCGAAGAGGATCGCGGAGATCGGGACGCCCTTGGGGTCCTCCCACTCGGGGGCGATCGTCGGGCACTGCGAGGCCGGGACGGCGAAGCGGGCGTTGGGGTGCGCGGCCGGGGTCCCCGACTCCGGGGTCCAGGCGTTGCCCTTCCAGTCGATCAGGTGGGCGGGCGCCTCTTCGGTCATGCCCTCCCACCAGACGTCAGAGCCGTCGGGGGTGAGCGCGACGTTGGTGAAGACGGTGTTGGCGTACATGGTCTTCATGGCGTTGGCGTTGGTGTGCTCGCCGGTGCCGGGGGCGACGCCGAAGAAGCCGGCCTCGGGGTTGATCGCGTAGAGGCGGCCGTCCTCGCCGAAGCGCATCCAGGCGATGTCGTCGCCGATGGTCTCGACCGTCCAGCCGGGGATGGTCGGCTCCAGCATGGCGAGGTTGGTCTTGCCGCAGGCCGACGGGAACGCGGCCGCCACGTACTTCGCTTCGCCCTCGCCCTGCGGCGGGGTGAGCTTGAGCACCAGCATGTGCTCGGCGAGCCAGCCCTCGTCACGCGCCATGACGGAGGCGATGCGCAGCGCGTAGCACTTCTTGCCGAGCAGGGCGTTGCCGCCGTAGCCGGAGCCGAAGGACCAGATCTCGCGGGTCTCGGGGAAGTGCGAGATGTACTTGGTGCTGTTGCACGGCCACGGCACGTCCTCCTGGCCCTCGGTGAGCGGGGCGCCGAGGGTGTGGACGGCCTTGACGAAGAAGCCGTCGGTGCCGAGCTCGTCGAGGACGGCCTTGCCCATGCGGGTCATGGTGCGCATGGCGACCGCGACGTAGGCGGAGTCGGTGATCTCGACGCCGATCGCGGAGAGCTCGGAGCCGAGGGGGCCCATGCAGAAGGGCACGACGTACATCGTGCGGCCCTTCATGGAGCCGCGGAATATGCCCTGCTCCCCGCTGAAGATCTCCTTCATCTCGGAAGGGGCCTTCCAGTGGTTCGTGGGGCCCGCGTCCTCCGCCTTCTCGGAGCAGATGAAGGTCCGGTCCTCGACGCGCGCGACGTCGGAGGGGTCGGAGGCGGCGTAGTAGGAATTCGGGCGCTTGGCCTCGTCCAGCTTCTTGAACGTTCCCTTGGAGACGAGCTCCTCGCACAGGCGCTCGTACTCGGCCTCGGAGCCGTCGCACCAGACGACGCGGTCCGGCTGGGTGAGGGCTGCGATCTCGTCCACCCAGGAGACGAGCTCCGAATGCTGAGTGGGGAGGGTCGAACCGGAAGTGGGAGCCGCGTTGTCGCGCGCCACGATTGCTCCTTGTTGAGGGGTTTGTTTGGTGTATGCCCCGTGGGGGCTGCGACCCGGATGCTTCGCGCTCCGCTCATCCGGTGCCGACCGCACTCATCTGATCATCCGGTGGATGTGCGCATATGTCCAGAGGGCCTCTCACGTGAGCATCGACACGTCCGTCAATCTTCCGTAAAGAGCGCTACCGGGAACCTACGGACCCGTAGGTAGCATGTGGACCATGACTTCTGACGCCGCCGCCGTAGCGGCCTCACCGGCAGCGCCGGGGGTGGAGACCGAGGCCAAGCCCCTGATGCGGGGCTGGCTGCACACCGGAATGTTCCCGGCCGTGGTGGTCGCGGGCCTGGTGCTGATGGCCTTCACCGACTCCACCAGGGCACGCGTGGCCTGCGGCGTGTACGTCCTCACGGCCTGCCTGCTCTTCGGCGTCAGTGCCGTCTACCACCGCGGTACGTGGGGGCCGCGCGGCGAAGCGATCCTGCGCCGCCTCGACCACGCCAACATCTTCCTGATCATCGCGGGCACCTACACCCCGCTCACCGTCCTGCTCCTGCCGGACTCCACCGGGCGGACCCTGCTGTGGGCGGTGTGGATCGCGGCGGCCGCCGGGATCGCCTTCCGCGTCTTCTGGGTCGGCGCACCGCGCTGGCTCTACACCCCCTGCTACATCGCGATGGGCTGGGCCGCGGTCTTCTTCCTGCCCGACTTCCTGCGCACCGGCGGCATCGCGGTCCTGGTCCTGGTGATCGTGGGCGGACTGCTCTACAGCGTGGGCGGCGTGATCTACGGCATCAAGCGGCCCAACCCCTCCCCCCGCTTCTTCGGCTTCCACGAGGTCTTCCACTCGCTGACGCTCGCGGCCTTCGTGGCCCACTACGTCGGCATCTCCCTGGCCGCCTACTCGCACCGGGGGTGACGGCCGGCGTCAGCGCGGCAGGTCGCGGGCGAGGGCGGTCAGCACGGCCCGGGTCTTCGTCTCCCCCGTCCGCGGCGGGGTGAGGCCGCGGACGCGCAGGCCCTGCCCGAGGAGGTCCTGGACCCGGGTCGCGTCGGCGACGTCCGCGCGGACCGACACCTCCAGGAACCTCAGTCCGCCGTCGGTGGTCCACTCCTCGATCGCCACCGATCCGGGCAGCCCGTCCCAGTCCTGCTTCCACTTGACGGCGTGCACCGGGCCCAGCGCCGTCAGGGCGTCGAGGTCCTCCCCGTCCGCGTCGGCCGCCTCCAGCAGTTCCAGTTGCGGCTTGGTGACCAGATCGCCGAGGGCGCCCCGTTCGGCGTCGAGGGCCTCGTCGAACTCCCGGTCGGCCTCCAGCGAGGCCGCCAGGACGGGGCCGAAGTCGGGCCCGGCCCGGTCCTCCTCGATCCGGTACTCCCAGTGCTCCTCCTCGCGCTCCTCCTGCCAGGACTGCGGCAGCGGGGTGCACGGGCGCAGTTTGACGGTCAGGTCCGCCTTGTGTTTGGAGCCCGGTCCGGCCTCGTCCCGGCGCAGGCGCAGGATGAGCCCCCGGTCCAGCAGGGGCAGCGCGATCGCGCCGCCGGCCGACTTCACCGGCCGGTCCCAGAAGTGGACGGCCCGCGAGCGGCCCTCCTCGCGGTCGAGCTCCAGCGCGTCGAACGCGGCCCCGGCCTCCGCTCCGACGAAGCTGATCTTGATCTCTGCGGCCGTGGCCGTCGGGAGCTGCTTCATGGTGCCGTTATCGCACGGCGGACCGGGACCCGCATTCCGGGCGACGGGCCGGCAGCGCCGCCCCCGCTACCGCCCGCGTACCGGGCCGGTACGGGGGCGGGCGGGGCCGGGGCCGGCGGCGGGGCCTGCTAGCAGGCGTGACCGTCGCCGTCGGGGTCCAGGCGCAGCGGGTCGCTGCCGTTGACCTTCATCCGCTGGGGGAACCGGTGGGCGGCCAGCCAGTCACAGCGCGCCCGGGTGGTCTTCTCGACCTCCGCCGGGAAGTTCGTCGGCACGCACAGGCTCGTCGTGCCGTAATGGCGGTCGCAGCCGGCCACGGTCGGGGCGACCGGGGCGGCGTCGCGCTGCCCGGGATTGGGCTTCGGGGCGGCCAGTGCGTTCGCGAAGGAGTGCTCGTGGGCGGTCGGCTGCTGCCCCTGTGCGGCCGCGAGCGCGGGGGCTCCGCCGAGGTGGACCCAGGTGGCGACCGAGGGGACGCCGTTCGCGTCGACGCCGAAGAGCATGTACCAGCCGGGCGGCGCCAGGTTGGGGTTGCTGGTGACGTTGAGGTCGATGGTGGTGTTGTTGACGACGCTCATGGGCAGGTCCACGAACCGCTGGTTGGGGTCGGAGGAGTGGGTGACGGCCGCCGGGCGGATCAGTTCCGCCTTGACGATCGGCCGGTCGACGGTGATCCGCTGCGTGTCGCCGTAGACCCACTCGGTGTCGATCACCGAGGTGAGCCGGGGACGCGGGCCCTTGAAGAGGTACGGCGGGGTGTAGATCGACACCGCGTGGTTGTACGTGCCGTTGCCCGGGTTGTCCCCGACCGACATGACCCGGCCGTCGGGCAGCAGGAAGGCGCCCGAGTGGTAGGTGCGCGGGATCGGGTCGGTGGCCAGGCCCGGCTGGTAGGTGTTGTTCGCGGGGTCGAAGAAGGAGGCCTCGAAGACCGGGTCGGCCCGGTCGTGCAGCCCGCCGCCGGTCTCCAGGACCTTGCCGTCGGGCAGCAGCACGGCGGACACGTACATCTTGCCCTCGGCGCCGGTCTGCGGGCGCTTGCCGGCGCCGACGTCGACGAGGCCCTGCGGGAGGTCCGGGCCCGCCGTGTAACCGGGGCTCGGCTTCTTCAGGTCGATGATGTCGGTGAGGCGGTTCGCGGGCGGGTTGGTCTCGTTGTTGCCGCCGCCGATGGTCAGCACCCGCTGGTCCTGGGCCGGCGGCAGCAGCACGCTCGCCGACTCGTCCCGCGCGTCCTTCCCGCGCAGCCCGGGAACGTCGGTGACGGTGTTGGCGTCGTAGTCGTAGATCGAGGAGCCGGATCCGGTCGTGCCGTTGCCGAAGGTGTGGCTGCCGGAGTAGAAGAGCCGGCCGTCCTGCATGAGGATCATCGAGGGGTACAGGCCCCAGTACGACCAGGTCTGGTTGACCTGGTTCATCGGCAGCCACGCGTTCTGCGCCGCCGAGAACTTCTCCGCCGTGACGTTGCCGGTTGAGTCCTCCTTCAGACCGCCGAAGGAGATCACGTCGCCGTTGCCGAGGATCGTGGCGGACGGGTACCAGTGGCCGCCGTTCATGTCGTTGGTCTTCGTGTACGTCTCGGTCACCGGGTCGAAGACGTACGAGTCCTTCAGCCCCTGGTAGCCGATCTTGCCGTCGGCGGACGGGTACCCCTTGTTGCCGCTCATCACCAGAACCCGGCCGTCGGCCAGTTGCACGTGCCCGGAGCAGAACATGTCCACCGGCGTCGGGATCGTCCTGACCGAGCCGGCCACCGGGTCGTACACGGCGGAGGTGAAGGTCCCCGCGTTGAACTGGGATATGTCGTTGCCCGATCCCGCGATCAGCAGCACCTTGCCGTTCTTGAGGACCACGGCGTGCATCGAGCGGACGGGGTTCTGGGCGGCCATCACCTCCCATTTGCCCTTGGCGCACTGGTCGGGCGTGCCCGTGCAGGCGGGCTGGGGCGGGACGGCCCCGACCTCCTCCACCGCGTAGTCGTCGGTGGTGAGGGTGCCGACGCCGTAGACCGACAGCCCCCAGGTGATCTTGTCGGTGTTCGGCGGGACGGTGGGCGTACGGACCTGCGTGCGCGCCCACGCGGCGCTGACCGGCGGGTTCTGCAGGTCGGTCCAGTACTGCCAGCCGGCGGTGGTGTCGTGGCGGAAGACGGTCACGGAGACGTCGGGGGTGTTCGACTTGTACCAGGCGGACAGGTCGTACTGCCGGCCCGGTGTGATGGTGGGGGCGCAGGTGGCGTTCTCGGTGACCAGGGCCTTGCGGTCGCCGTCGACGCGGCGGGTGAGGGAGACCTTCATGGCCCTGGTGCCGCCGTGCGCGTCGGCGACGGTGGCGAAGGTGAAGTCGTTGTCGCCCCAGCCGGACTTCTCCCAGCAGGAGGGCATGTCGGTGCCGGCCGGTCCGGCGGTCTCGAAACCGGGGTTGGTGAGCAGGTTGGGCGGTCCGGCCGTGGCCTGCTGCGGTGCGGTGAGCAGCAGGCCGGCGGTCATCGCCCCGACGGCGAGGAGGGCGGCCCGGCGCCCTGACCTCCGTCGGATCTTCCTCTGCATGCGGGGGTGTCCTTTCGGTGCGTCTCAACTCCTGCGTGAGGTCGCCGCACGTGGCCCGCGCGGCAGGTAGACGAGGGCTTCGGTGGCGGCGAAGCGCAGGACGAAGGTGGTCACGAGCGCGAGGGCGGTCGCGGGCAGGACTCCGAGGCCGAGCCGGGCGACGAACAGCGCGATGAGCGGGATCCGAAGGAGCAGGTCGGCGTTGGCGAGGAGGGCGAAGCGGCCGATCCGGTCCGCCCAGTGGCGGTGGCGACGGCGGTCGCGGAAGAGCAGGGTCTCGATGAGGAGGAAGTTCCACAGCACCCCGGCCTGGTTGGCGAGGACCTCGGCGGCCAGGTACTGCACCCCGGCGTGGGTCAGGAGCCACAGGGCCAGCAGGTTCGGGGCGAAGCCGGAGAGGCCGATCAGGCCGAAGCCGATCATCCGGGCGAGCGGGCTCGCGGAGCGCAGGGCGGCCAGGTGCGCGAGGAAGCGGATCCCCTCGCGGGCACCGGACTTGGACTCCCCGGCGAAGCGGTCCTGGAAGACGAAGGGGACCTCGGCGGTCTTCGCGGGGCGGCAGCGGACGGCCAGCTCCAGCAGGATCTTGTAGCCGAGGGGTTTGAGGGCGTCGGCACTCACCGCGGAGCGGCGCATCGCGAAGAAACCGCTCATCGGGTCGCTGATCCCGCGCAGGGCGCGCGGGAAGAGGCCCTTGGCCAGCCAGGTGGCGCCGCGCGAGACGGCGACGCGGTAGCTCCCGGCGAGGCCCGCCCGGCTGCCGCCGACGATGTAGCGGGAGGCGACGACCAGGTCGGCGCCGGTGCGGGTGCCCTCGCCGACCAGTTCGGGGACGAGGTGGGGAGGGTGCTGGAGGTCGGCGTCCATGACGACGATCCACTCGGAGCCGGCCCGCTTGACGCCCTCGACCACGGCCCCGCCGAGGCCGCCCTCGGCGACCTGCCGGTGCAGGACCGCCACCGGGAAGGGGCAGTCCGCGGCGGCCTTCTCGATCACGGCCGGGGTGTCGTCGGTGGAGTCGTCGACGAAGAGCACCTCGCAGGGCGCTCCGGCGGGCAGCGAGGCGCGCAGCCTGCTCAGCAACTCCCCCACGTTCGCCGCCTCGTTGAAGGTCGGGATGATCACTGTGACGCTGCCGGGGGCGGGCGCCCCCCCCGCGGCGGCCTCCGGCGCGTCCACGGCGCGCGGGGGCCACACGTCCTCGCTCATGGTGGTTCAGCTCCCACTCTCGCGGTCGGTGCGGCGGATCTCGACGCGGTCCTCGCCCGTACCGAAGACGGCGACCGCGGTCGAATGCTCCAGTGCAGCCTTCACGTTGGGCAGGTCCGCCGCATCACGACGCACGGTGGGCGAGGAGACGACGTAGTCGATGTCCCGCCACCCGCGCGGCAGGGTCTTGGTGACGGCCGGGTCGAGGTCCGCCTTGTAGAACCAGATGGCGCCCGTTCCGGGTGCAAAACCGTGGTGAACAGCGTCGAGCCACAGGGCGTCGTCCACGAGGACGCGGGTGTTCGCCGGTTCGGCGACCGTGCCGAGCCAGGCGGCGGCCTGCCGGTAGGGGGCGTTCGCGTCGACGGTGAGAGCGGTGCGGTTGCCGTCGTACCAGCGCGGCAGGACGTAGACGGCGGCGCAGGCGGCGAGCACGACGGTCAGCGCCCAGCGCGCGACCACCAGGGCGCGGCGCTCCCCCGGGGTGCGGCGGCGGCGCAGGACGGCGTGGGTGACGCCGGCCGCCGCGGCGGCCAGGACCAGGGCGAGGAAGGGCAGGGCCTGGATCACGTACATGGCGGGCAGGTAGCCGGAGGGCCGCAGGGCGACGAGCGCGAGGATCACGGCGGCCAGGGCCGGTCCGGCCAGGGCCCTCGCGGTGACCGACCAGCGGATGGTGGCCAGCAGCAGGACGGCGCCGGCGAGGCCGCCGAGCGGCAGGACGGTGTCGTAGTAGAGCCAGGACCGGAACACGCCGTACGAGCCGGAGCCGGGGTCGAGGATGAATCCGGAGCCGGGGCGGCCCATCTGGTAGGTGATGCCGTCGATGAGGGAGACGTGTCCGGCGCCGGGCAGCAGTTCGCCGTTGAGCAGGGCGTACAGCGGGTACGAGAGCCCGATCAGGGCGCAGGCGGTGATGGCTCCGGTGACGGCGAACTTGCGGGTGTCGCGGTGGCTGTGGCGCCACATCGTCACCAGCAGCGCCGGGAGCACCACCAGCATCGTCTCCTTGGTCAGGACGGCTGTGGCGGCGGCCAGGCCCGAGCCGAAGTGGTGCCAGAGGTGGCGGCTGGGGGACGCGGCGAGGCAGAAGGCCAGCAGCATCCACATCACGGCGAGGTTGTCGAGGAAGATCTCCCGCTGGAGCACGACGGAGAGCGGGGAGAGCCCGAAGAGGGCCATCGCGAGTCCGGCCGCCCAGCGCGGCAGCCAGAGCCGGCGGGCGAGCACGTAGATCAGCACCGAGCTGACGCCGGAGACGGCGAGCATCGAGAACCGCATCGGCGCGACCGTCATCCAGTCGGGCACGAAGAGGGAGGGCAGGTACGTCAGCCCGGCCACCTGGATCCAGCCGAGCGGCGGGTGGTCGTACCAGTAGGTGTAGTGGGCGAGGCCCTTGCCCTGCTGGACGGCCCAGGCCTGGGCGAGGTACGTGCCCTCGTCGTCGCTCAGGGTGGGGAAGTGGGTGATGTTCCAGCCCTGGACGAGGAGGATCGCCAGCAGCAGGGTGGCGCAGAGCAGCAGGTCGGGGCGGGAGGAACGGAAGCGGGCCAGGGGCCGGGCGGGCGCGGGCGGACGGACGCCGAGGCCGCCGCCGGGGCCGGGTCCGGCGGGGCGGCGCTGGGCGGGGCGGCGCTGGGCGGGGACTCTGGGCTCGACGGCGGTGGAGGTGGAGGCTGCGGCGGTGGCGGTGGAGGTGGCGCCCGCGCCGGCCCGGGGGCGGACGGGCAGGGTGGCGGAGGCGTCGGCGGTCGAGGCTTCGGCTTCGTCGGCGGCGGCTTCGTCGGGTCCGGGCTGAGGCTGGGGATCAGTGGCCGTGGGCAGGGTGGCGGTCACCGGTGGCTGTCCTCTCGGATCGCGGTGGAAGCGGTGGAGGCCGTCGCCCCGGTCAGGTGGGCGCCGGTGTGGCTGGTCAGTTCCCACTCGTTGCGGCCACGCTGCTCGCGCCAGACCGCGCGGATCGCGGCGCCGGCCAGCATCACCTGGTAGAAGGGGCCGCCGACGACGAGCTTGACGTAGTGCACGAAACGGACCCGCAGGCCGTACTGGCGGCCGAAGTCGTGGAGGCCGACGATCTCGAAGACGAAGGTCACCAGCGCGGTGATCATGGGCAGGAAGGTGATGATCGCGATGCCGACCGGCACGTCGAGGAAGAGCGCGACGGCGAAGTTCACCGGGATGATCACTCCGGAGGCCGCCTGCATGAAGGGGGTCATCAGCGTGTAGCGGGCCAGCCAGCGCTGGCCGCGGCCCGGCAGCTGCCGCCAGTCCTTCTTCCGGTAGACCTGGAGGAAGCCCTGGTTCCAGCGGGTGCGCTGCTTGAGCAGGCTCATCAGCGAGCCCGGCGTCTCCTCGCGGGTGACCATGTCGGAGTCGTAGGCGACGACCACCTTCTTGCCGACGGAGGAGAGCCGCACCCCCAGGTCACAGTCCTCGGCGAGGCAGTTCTGGTCCCAGCCGCCCGCCTCGCGCAGCACCTCGGTGCGCACGAAGACGGTGTTGCCCCCGAGCGGGATGAAGCCCTTCTCGGCGTGCAGGTGGAGCCGGGAGCGGAACCAGAAGAAGTACTCCAGGCAGTTGCGCAGGCTGTACCAGCTGGAGTGGAAGTTGATCAGCTGTACGCCGCCCTGCACCACGTCCGCCCCGGTGGCCCGGAAGGCGTGGTCGACGTGGGCGAGGAGCTCCGGGTGGACCTGGTCCTCGGCGTCGAAGACGCCCACGATGTCGCCCCGGCAGTGCGGGAGTGCGGTGTTGAGGGCCTTCGGCTTGTTCTTCGCCTCGTGGTGGTCGGTGACGACGCGGACGCGCTCGGGTGCGCGGGCGGCGGCGCGTTCGGCGACGGCCGCCGTCCCGGGGTCGTCGTGGCCGACGATCACGATGATCTCGTAGTCGGTGTGGCTCGATTCGAGGAGCCGGTCGATCGTGTGCTCCAGGACCGCCTGCTCGTGGCGGGCGGGCAGGAGCAGCGAGAACGCCAGCCGGCCGCCGCCGTCGGGGCGGTCGAACCGGGTCGACGCGAGCGTCTCCGGCGTGCGCCACGCGTGCATCTGCCACCACAGGGTGAAGGCGGCCATCCAGAAGAGCGCCAGCGAAATGGCAGCAATGAACACAGAAGTGTACAAACTGTCCCCCACAGACATGCCGCAACCCCAGGCGGCGATCGAAAACCCCCCGGAGGCGGACCACGGGCCCCCCGGCCCTCCGCCTCCGCTTCCCCCTCGTGCGCACCCCCCAGTGCGCGGCTCGGCGAATCCCGAAGCCATGAGATTAGGCAGGGAACGTGAAGCGGAGGCGCCGCCCAGATAAAAACCACGTTTCGGAGTTGATGTACAACAACCGGAATTGACGGTACTCCGGGTACTTCAGGGACGAACTGCGCCCAACTGATCCGCCAATTCGACCAGTTCTGTCGTAGGACGCGCGCAGACGAAGTGTCGGCACACGTACGCCGCCGGAAGGTCGCGAACAAGTGTGCGCTCGGCCAGAAGGGGGAACTCCCCGCCGCTCCCGTCCGCCGCACGCGGCAGACCCACCGCCACCACCGCCCCGGGAGCCGTTCCCAGCAACGCCGTCCGGTGCAGCGCGGCCCGCGCCGGATCGTCCGGATGCCCCACGACGGCCACCTCGCGCGGCCCGTCCACGAGCGCCTCCGCCACCGCCAGGCCGTGCCCGATGAAGCGCGGGGCGCGCGGCCCGAGGGCGTGCACCACACCCAGCGCCCGCTCGGCCGCCGTGCGGTGGGGCTGCGAACCGGTGTGCGCGGCGTACGAGAGCAGCGCGCCGGCGGCGGCCGTCCAGCCGGAGGGGGCGGCCGTGTCGGTGGGGTCCTGCGGCCGCCTGATCAGCCGCTCGGCGTCGTGCGCGGTGTCGTAGAGCGAGCCGTCCTCGGCGGTGAAGCGGGCCATCACCAGGTCCACGAGGAATCCGGCGAACTCCAGCCACACCCCCTCACCGGTGACGGAGGCCAGCGTCAGGAAGCCCTCGGCGACATCGCCGTAGTCCTCCAGCACCCCGGCGTTGGAGCCGACCCGGCCGTCGCGGCTGGTGCGGGCCAGGCGGGCGGAACCGTCCATGTGGACCCGGACGAGCAGGTCGGCGGCCTCGGTGGCCCTCTCGACCAGGTCCGGACGCTCGAAGTACGCCCCGCACTCGGCGAGCGCCGCGATGGCCAGCCCGTTCCAGGCGGCGACGACCTTGTCGTCCCGGCCGGGCGCCGGGCGCCGCCCGCGGGCCGAGAGCAGCCGCTCCCTGATCCCGGCGAGGCGCTCCGCGTCGAGGGCGGGTCCGTCCCGGTGCAGTTGCAGCACCGAGGCCCCGTGCTCGAAGGTCCCCTCCGGCGTCACCCCGAAGTACGCCTGCGCCAGGGCCCCGTCGGCCTCGCCGAGCACCTCGGCGAACTGCTCCGGGGTCCACGCGTAGTAGGCCCCCTCGACGTGCTTCCCGCTGACCGGGTCCTCGCTGTCGGCGTCGAGGGCGGAGGCGAACCCGCCTTGCTCGGTGCGCAGTTCACGGACCATGAAATCGGCGGTCTCCAGCGCGACCCGGCGCGCGAGGTCCGATCCGGTGGCCCGCCAGAGGTGGGCGTACACGCGGCAGAGCAGCGCGTTATCATAGAGCATCTTCTCGAAGTGGGGCACCACCCACTCCCGGTCCACGGAGTACCGGGCGAACCCGCCGCCCAGCTGGTCGTAGATCCCGCCCCGGGCCATCGCCTCGCAGGTGTCGACGGCCATCTGGAGGGCGCCCTCGGAGCCGGTCCGGGCGTGGTGGCGCAGCAGGAACTCCAGCACCATGGACGGCGGGAACTTCGGCGCGCCGCCGAAGCCCCCGCGCACGGCGTCGTAGTCCCGCGTCAGCCCGAGCAGCGCCCCGGCCAGCTCCTCGGGACCGGGCACGCCGGCCTTGCCGTAGTCCAACTGCCGCCCGGCCAGGTCCCGTACGATCCGCTGCGCGACCTCGGCGACCTCCTCGGGCCTGCCGACCCAGGCGGTCCGCACGCCTTCGAGCACCTGCGTGAAGGAGGGCATCCCGTGGCGGGGCTCGGGCGGGAAGTAGGTGCCGAAGTAGAAGGGCTCGGCGTCCGGCGTCAGGAACACGGTCATGGGCCACCCACCCTGCCCGGTCGCGGCCTGCACGGCCTCCATGTAGACGGCGTCGATGTCGGGCCGCTCCTCGCGGTCCACCTTGACGTTGACGAAGTGCTCGTTCATGAAGGCGGCGGTCGATTCGTCCTCGAAGGACTCGTGCGCCATGACATGACACCAGTGGCACGCAGAGTAACCGACTGACAGCAGAACGGGCACATTGCGCCGCCGCGCCTCCTCGAAGGCCTCCGGCTCCCACGGCCACCAGTCGACCGGATTGTCAGCGTGCTGAAGCAGATAAGGCGAGGTCACACCAGCCAACCGGTTCATAAGGCCCAGCCTCTCACAACGCCCGCCGCGCCCGACGAAACCCTCGCGAGCCCGCCTCGCTTGGCCGAATTGCACTTGTGAGCCATCACGTGGTGGGCGGCTCAATTCCCGTCAGAGTCCGGCGGCCCGACACCTCGGAACAGTAGGCTGGGCGCAGCAGCGCTGGACCTGTCGAGGCCCCTCGAAGGAGGTACACGATGACCGCCGAGATGGTGGCGCCCGCGTGGATGCATACGCAGATCAGTGCGGAACAGTACGACTCCTGGTCCGAGGAGCAGTGCGCCGGCATCGAGATCGTGGACGGGATGGTCGTCGTGAGCCCGAGCGCCTCCAAACGGCACAATCGGCTGGCGCGAGTCCTGGCAAACACCCTGGACACCGCCGCAGGCCCGGACTGGAACGCAGACACGGACTTCGACGTCCGCCTGCAGGACGTTCCGCTCACCAACCGACGTCCGGACGTCATTGTCTACCGGGCGGAGACCATCGACCTCACGCCCACCCGCCCCGAGCACGTACTCCTGGTCGTCGAGGTCGTATCGCCCGGTTCGGAGACCACTGACCGGATCGTGAAGGTGGACCAGTACGCCAAGGCCGGCATCCCCTTCTACTGGCGGGTCGAGCAGGCCGCCACCGGGGTCCCGATCATCTACACCTACGTTCTCGATCCCGCCACCAAGGCTTACAGGGAAGGCGAGATGTTCACCGGCACAGTGAAGGCCACCGTGCCTTTCGCCGTCTCGGTCGATCTTGGGGTCCTGTAGGGAACCGAGAAGTCGCCCCGCTATCGACGCTCCGGAGCACTCAGGAAGAGCCACCTGACTCCAAGATCGCCAAGATGGTGTCCCACCTTCTCCTGGGGCCAGGCGGGTGAGGCCCGCCGCCGCGCCCCCTCGAAGGCATCCGGCCCCCACGGCCACCAATCCACCGGATTGCCGCGTCCATGAGCACATGACAGTTGGCGCACAGACACAGCAGGTTGCCGATCGTGTCCGCACCTCCGCGGGAACTTCCCAACGAGCGGATGTGCGCCGCTTCGGCATAGGCGCGACCGTCCCTCAGCTGGAGGCGGACACCACAGACCTGGCACCTGAAATCGTGGAACTTTTTGACGAGGTTGGCGACGGCCGTGCTGCGGACAACACGCTGGACCGGGAGGGGCGATCGCATACCGCCGGCCAGGCCTGGTCCCTCGGCTTCTTCGAGTTGTGCAAGGTCTGCCACACCCTGTTCGGCAGGCACCTCCCGGACGAGGCGGAATCGCCACACGCGCCGTCCGTCCAGTCCTTGCTCGGACCAGTCGTGTAGAGCCCGTCGTAGCGGTAGGCCTGGGCACCGGAGGTGGCCGTGGTGTCGGCGGCCCCAAGCCTGATCCTGGGTTCGTTCTTCTTCTTCGGGATGGTCTGCCCTGCGGTCTGGTCCCGGAAGCCGCAGCGCCGGAAAGCGGCCCTCACCGTGATGACCTCCCTCCTCGGAACGGCTCGGCGCCGGAACTCGACCCGACGCCGAGGTTCGGCGGGTCAGCCCGCGTGGCCTCACCAGCCCGCAACAGCACTCTGCGTCCCCTGCCCTCTTCGCCGGCCAGGCAGGGGACGCCGAAAGCCTGCACGGTGTAATAGAAGCCCTCTTACGCTGTAGGCGTGAAGCCGCCCAGAGCCGGGACCACCGAGAACATTTCCGTGTCCATGCCCGCAGATCTGGTCAGTGAGCTCCGATCTCGAACCGGCCGCCGCGGCCTGTCCGGCTACATCACCGAGGCTGTCAGGCACCAGCTCGCCATGGACGGACTCGCCGAAATCGTCGCTCGCGAGGCGGTTCGACATACGCCCATCCTGCCGCACCGCCCGGCTCCCGCCCCGCGACGGGGCCAGCGGGCCGCCGGTTCGGCCGATCGGCCCGTACGGCCGGACCGTCCCGGCGTCAGCGGAGGAAGGGGGTGAGGGCTTCGGTCCAGGTGGTGCGGGTGGTGGGCCAGTCCGGGGTGCAGGTGTGGGCTCGGGGGGACAGGTCGGGGTGGCGGGTCGGGGAGGCGCCGTACAGGAGGCACAGGTGGGTGGCGGCGCGTTCGGCGGGCGGGGCGTGTTCGGGGCCGGGCTCCGGGTCGGCGGCGGCGGCCCGCAGGTACTCCTCGGCGGCGGTCCGCAGTGCCCGCTCGCCGTCCGGCCCCTCGCGGATCAGCATGAGGGCGGCGAACCGGTCGGCGGCGTCCTCCTCGGCGCGGGCCGAGGGGAAGGGCAGGTCCAGGGCGTCGGCGAGGGCGTGGCCGGCTTCGTGGTGGACGGTCTCGGTCACGACGTCGGCGACGGCCTCCTCGTCCGTGAGGAGTTCCCGCTCCTGCACCACGTCGTCGCAGCAGAGCCCGATGCGGCGGGTGGTCCGGGTCGTGGCCCGCGCCCTCTGCGGCGCAGGAGCGCGAGGACGGTGACCGGTTCCGGGAGGTCGAGGTAGGCCTCGAGGGCGGCGGCGGCCCGTTCGCCCGGTTTCCGGGTGCGCAGCAGGGGCGAGCCGTCCGCGTCGGCCGGTGCGGGTTCTTCGTGGCGGACCGTGAAACCCCGCGCCGGTGGGGGGTGTTGGCAGGCCGGGGCGGACAGGAGGGTGGCCGGCCTGCGTCGTGGGCTTGTCCGCCGAGCGCAGGGGGCGTTCGCGGGCCCGGGGTACATATATGCACTCGGGTGACCGAGGGGTCGTCAACTCCCTCTGAAATAGCTCAGATTCCTCGCGCTCACGATGGTCCCGCCGCACACTTGGGCCACGTTGCACGGAACGCTCCGAGGAGGACGCCGATGCGGGACAGCCATCGTGTCGAGGCCGAACGGCTGCTGGTGCGGGCCGTCGAGGAGGAGGTCCGGCGGGCGGACGCCCCGGTCGGCCGCGAGGCCCTGATGGCGCGCGGACGGGAGGCCCTGGAGGGGCTCGCCGCGGCGGCGGCCGAGGAGTACGGGGCGTACGTGGCGGCCCTGGACGAGGCCGCGGCCGGGGAGGAGTCGCTCGGCGAGGCGTTCCGGCGCGGGAACACCTCGACGGCCCTGCTGGTGACGGCGGTCGCGGCCGCCGCCGCGGCCGGTGCGGACCTGGCCTTCGGCGTCTCCGCCGGTACGGCCCTCAGCGCGGGCATCGTCGTCGGCGTCGCGGGGGCGGCGACGACGGTGGCCAAGGTGACCGCCGTGCACCTGCCCGCCGCGAACCGCCGGGCCGGGGCCGCGGGCCGTCCCGGCGGGCCGGAACAGCTGAGGCTCCAGTGGCTGACGGCGCTGGAGGTACGGGGGATACGGCCCTTCCTGGAGCAGCAGCGTGCGGTGCGCACCCCGCCGCGCGGCATCCGCAACGGTGCGGCGGGCGGGGCCGCGGGCGGTGTCGGGGCCGGGGCGGCGCAGCCGCTGCGCGGGGCGGACCGCAGTGCGGAGGCCCGCAGGCGCAGCATGCTGGAGCAGTCGTTCGCGCAGCTGCCGGACGCCGGGGACCTGTTCACGGGCCGACGGGCGGAGCTGACCCGGATCGCCCAGTGGGTGCAGGCCGGTCGGGCCAGTACCGAGACGCGTCCCGTCGTGGTGGTGCTGCACGGGGAGCCGGGGGTGGGCCGTACCGCGCTGGCGCTGCGGGCGGCGCACGCGCTGCGCGACCAGTTCCGCGGGGCCTGCCTGGTCGACCTGCGCGGGGGTTCCGCTCCCGGTGAGCCCCCGCTGTCGACGCGGGAGGCACTGCTGCACCTGCTGAACCGGCTGGGTGCCCCGCGCGAGCAGCTCCTCTTCCGGGAGGGGGCCACGGCGGAACAGCAGGTGCGCCGGCTCGGCGAGCTGTACCACCAGCACCTCCAGGGGTTCCCGGTGACGGTGGTGCTGGACGACGCGGTGGACGTGGCGCAGGTGCGGGCCGTGGTGCCGGAGCGGACCGAGAGCCTGGTGCTGGTGACGGCCCGGGAGCCGCTGGAGCTGCCGGACGACCTGCAGGCGTGGGTGCACCAGCTGCCGGTGGTGCGGCTGGCCGGTGCGGAGGCGGCCGAGGTGCTGGCCGCCGGGGCGCGGGCGGCGGGCGGGGCGGCGCCGGC